>JBJXFN010000154.1:0-11841 GCA_046155535.1 Burkholderiales bacterium | reverse complement strand
GGCTGTAGAAAAACCGTTTTTCAGCGCGCACTTCCCCCCGCACTTGCGCTCGCAAGTGCGAGATGAAATCGTTTAGGGATTTATTCGATCTCGGCGTGCCAGGGAATTGCCGAATCGGGTCTTTTCTCGATCCGCTTTACGCGGTTTCCTGCCTTACTCATTGCCAATTCCCGTAATGCGCGAGCTTCTCGATGTTGTGCACCAGGGAGTCAAGCTTCCACTGCGTGTCGACTTTCTTCTGTCCCCGTAGCGTGAAGCGATTCAACCGCTTGTTGTGCCGGATGTTGCCAAACACCGGTTCCACGGTGGCAAAGCGCTGCCCGTAGCGGGTTCGGCCTTCCTCGCTGTCGATCCTGTTCTTCATTCTCTGTGTATGGGATTCGACCTTGTGTACCACCCCGGTAAAGAACACCACCTGGCGCACAGGGGTTTTCTGCGGATGGCGCAAGCACTGGTCTCGCAATGGACAAGGTCCGCACACCCGCTTGGCCCCGGTGAACTTCACCGCCTCCCGCCCTGGATCACTACTCTTGCCCCGTTCTGGTAGAGAAACTCCCCGGCCGGACAGATGCAGGTCTTGGACTCTTCGTCGTAGGCAAAGTCCTTCGGGCCGAATAACTTCGCTTTGTTTTCTCCTGCGCTCTTGTTCCGCAGCGGATCGGGCTTGTCTTTGTGTTTGGCCTGTCCGGCGAAGCGCTCATCTCGTTTGCGCATACCGTTGTCCGCGATCAGGGCTTCGATCTGTCGATCCGCCAACTCCTTGAGGTTGGATTCACTGTGGTACCCCGCATCGGCGGTGATGAGCGAATTCTCTTCGATCAGATCGCGGAATCCGTCGATCACCGGCATCAGCAAGGCTTGTTCCGAGCCGGTACCGTGGGCCTGTGCTTCAACGATGACCTGGCACCGGGCATCCACCGCCGCCACCCCAGTGTAGCCCTGGATGACACCCTTGCTGGTCGCCATCCCCCGATCAGGTCGAGGGCAAGCTTGGCCGACTCGTTGTCGGTGCGGTTACTCTTGCGAATCGAGCCCCTGGCGCCTTTGCGCTCCTCGGGGTTGTCTCTGAGCCATTCCCGCAGCTGCGCCGCGTCTTGTTTGAGCCGCGCGATGCGCGCGTTTTCTTTCTCGGCCAAGTCAGGCTCAAGCGGTTTGTCGTCGGCCTCGCGGTGGCGATCGAGCATCTTCTTGACCTCCACTTCGATCTTCTCGGCCTGGCGTTTGAATTCGGCCCGGGTGCCGCTCTTGGTCTTGCTGGCATTACTGGGCAGTTTCACCCCGTCTATGGCAAACATCTCGCGCCCGATCAGCCCCTGGGCATCACACAGGAACAGCACCTGGGTGAACAGATTGGCGATCTCGTCCTTCAGATCGCGCACGAAGGCGGCCACGGTGGTGAAGTGCGGGAGGTTGTCTCCGGATAAGGCCATGAACACCACGTTCTCTTCACAGGCTGTCGCGATATCGCGGGAGCGGATCATTCCCCGGGAGTAGGCATACAAGACCACCTTGAGCAACACCGAGGGCGCATAGGCCGGAGCGCCCGATGCATCATTCTTGAACCGCCCGTCCAGAGGACTCAGGTCCAGTTCGTCATCGACCAGGTGACTCAGCGCATGTTCGAAGGTGCCGGGGAGCAGTTGGACGGAAAGATCGATGGGCAGTAATTTCATGCCACGGTCTATTGGTTTGAAGCGGGGCATCGCGCGATTCCCTCCACCAGGATTCGATGCATGGATATTGCACGACGCAAATGACCGGAGCAAGATTGCGGCATGGTTTTCCTACACCCACGTTGGGCGGCACGATCGGCCGTGCTCCATACGGATCTTCCGGCGATGCTCTTGTCCCTTTGATTGTACTTTCTGCGTTGACTAACGCATGATCGGGGGCCGCGGCACCAGGTCCGGGCCTCGCAGGCTTGGCTGCACGCTCAGGTCACGCTCACGACCGAAGGGCCTGAGTGCGATAAACCCAAGGGAGAAAAGCTTGAGACATATTGCCATTGCAGTGACCGTTGTCGTCGCGCTATGCGGCTGGACCCTTCATGCCGCTGCGCAGACCAGTCAAATCAAGACCGAGTACCTGATGACCTTTTTGGCGCCCATCAGCGCACAAAGGATCAAGATCGACGGAGCAACGTCCATCACTGCAGTGTACCCCGGGGGCTGGGTCAAAGGGCCTGCGATCAGCGGAAAACTAGTAGGCCCGGGAGGCGACTGGATCACGATCACGCCGGCTGGCGTCGCGCGATTAGATGCGAGGATTGTGATCGAGACAGACGACGGGGCCCTGATTTACATGACTTACGGCGGGATCTCCGTTTCATCGAAGGAAGTCGGCGAGGCACTGGGCCGCGGCGAGGTCGTCACTGACAAGACTTTTCCATATCTTGTGACCGCGCCCACGTTCCGGACGTCCTCGGAGAAGTACGACTGGCTGAACAAGGTTCAGGCCGTGGGGAAGATGGTGGAGATCAAGCGCGGAGGGGAGGACTCTTACATCAAGTACGATGTCTTCATTTTGCGGTGATAGCCAATAGGGGGCGAGAACGGCCGCGATGTTGATGGCGCCGCCCAACCAGGCAATCGAGGGGAGCGCTGAACAGCGTCGCTGTTCAGTTCCCTCGTCGCTTTGCTCCTCGGCGCCCCCTCATAGCTATCGTTATGCGTGACGACTTTGGTGCCGATCGTCCATGAGATTTGACTGGGATTCGAAGAAAGCCGAGGCCAATCTCCGGAAGCACGGCGTTTCGTTCGATGAAGCGGCTACCGTTTTCCTCGATCCTCGCGCTGTGTCAGGTCACGATCCTGACCATTCCGTTGGCGAAGAACGGTATATTACGTTTGGTTACTCACGACTTGGTCGCCTGCTTGCCGTCTGCCACACGTACCGACCCGGAACAATTCGAATCATCAATGCGCGTCGCGTGACGCGAGGCGAAAGGAAGCTCTATGAAGAAGGCTAAGGACGAAATGCGGCGAGCGTACAAGCGCTCCGACTTTGCGAAGCTCGAACGCGGAAAGTTCTACGCGGAGGTAGCGAAGGGCACATCCGTCGCCCTGCTCGATCCGTCGGTCGCGAAGGCGTTCCCGACATCACGCGCGGTAAACGAAGCGTTGTCTGGACTGTTGGCGCTGACAGAGAAAACGTCACGCATAACAAGCCGCTCAACACGGACGCGCGCAAAAGCGGCGCGCGCCGGTTAGCGGCACGTTGGGCCCCGATGGAGGACGCGAAGGTGCAAACGTTCGATCGATGCTTGATACTGCACCGCACTTGCGTAGCGAGTCTGCTGGCATGCGCCCTGAGTACCGTGTCCGTTTGGATCGCAGCGGCAGAGAACTACCCAGTTCGCGCAATCAAGCTTGTCGTCGGCAGCCCTGCTGGGGGTGCCACGGATGTGGCGGCGCGATACCTTACCGACCCCTTGTCTCGGAGTCTCGGGCAACCGGTCGTGATTGAAAATCGAGCAGGCGCAAGCGGCGCAATCGCCGCCAGGCTGGTCGCAGCGGCCGCTCCGGATGGCCATACGGTACTGGTGTGCACCAGTGCTACCCACGGAGGCAATGCCGTAACCATGCCGAACCTGGGATACGACCCGATAGAAGACTTCTCCCCTGTTGTGCGAATAGCGACCGTGCCGTTCGTATTGGCCATCAACCCAGCGCTTCCAGTGCAGTCGGTCAAAGAGCTCGTCGTTCTCGCCAAAAGCCGACCGGGAAAGGTCCGAATCGGTTTTGCTGGAACTGGGAGTTTCAACCACATAGTGGGGGAAATGTTCGCACATGAGGCAGGCATTCAGCTGCTCTCCGTGCCATACAAAGGTCTCAATCAAATGGTCACAGACCTGATCGGCGACCACATCGATATTGGGTTTCCGTCCCCCGGCGAATCCGTGCCGTTTATCGAAGCGGGACGCTTGCATGCCATTGCGATTACTGGCCCCAGACGGCTGGCCGCTCTGCCGAAAGTGCCAACAATGGCCGAGGCGGGCTTCCCGAGAAGCGAACTCTTGGGGTGGGGAGGCCTTTGCGCACCAGCCGGCACACCGCCCGCGGTGATAAAGAGGCTCAACGAGGAGACTCTGGCCGCGTATCTGAGCCCTTCCATCAAGAGCAAGCTCGAGCGTCAGGGGTACGAGATCGCCAATAATTCGCCTGGGGAGTTCGGTGTCTTCATCAAAGAACAGATCGCCCAAATCACCAAGATCGTCAACGAGCTTGGCATTCGCGCGGCTGAGTAAGCAGCTGCATAGGCTTTGGCAACCGTGGTCGAATTGGGGCCCAACAACGCGCTGCAGGGGAGCCGCAACAGCGGCGCTACGCTTGCTGTTGCAGCCCCCTGAGCGCGGGCGTTGGGCAGCTTAGGACATCTCGCTGTGGTGCTTGCGTAGGGAAGCAGATGCGATTCCAAGCCGCATCAGTGCTGATTTTGCTGACTGGGCTCGCCGTGCCAGCTTCGATGCTGGCGGCCGAAGGGGCGAGATCGCTACCTGTGGTTTGGGTCTTGGCGACTGGAGGCACGATCTCTGGCAAGGGTGCAGCGTCCACAAGTCTGACCGAGTACAGCCCAGGCGCCTTTCTAGGCGAGGAACTCGTCGCGGCTGTCCCTGAGATCAAGCGGGTCGCCGCGGTGCGTGCCGAGCAGATCGCCAACGTCCGTAGTTCGGACTTGACCTTGGACAACTGGCGCGCCCTGGCAAAGCGGATAGACGAGATCTTCTCCTCGGATTCGTCTGTTGCCGGCGTGGTCGTGACGCATGGCACCAATACCATGGAGGAGACCGCATACTTCCTCAACCTGGTCGTCCGGCACGATCGCCCAGTCGTCCTGGTTGGAGCGCAACGCCCTCCCACAGCGATTAGCGCCGACGGTCCGCTCAACCTTCTCAACGCGATTCGTGTTGCTATTGCGCCGGAGGCAAAGGGAAAGGGCGTTCTCCTCGTGATGAATGATGAGATTAGCGCGGCCCGCGATGTGACGAAGACCAATACCTATCGTGTCGAAACCTTCCGCTCCGCCGACCTGGGCTTCCTTGGCTATGTTGACGGGGACAGAGTCGCGCTCTATCGGTCCCCGACCAGGCGGCACACTGTGTCATCCGAGTTCGATGTGCGAGAAATCGACAAGCTTCCGAGCGTCGAGATCGTCTACTCCTACATTCAACCGACTGGCGTATTGATCGAGGCGCTGATTGCTGCAGGCGTTGACGGAATCGTCTTCGCTGGTACTGGGGCAGGTCTGATTTCGAGCTTCGAGAAGAGCGCTCTCAAGTCAGCGCTGTCGCGGCCGCCTGAGGCGCGGCCGGTGTTCGCCCGTTCGAGCCGCGTGGGTAGTGGACGCGTCGTGGCGCGAGACGAGTACGATGCAATGGGGATGATTCCAGCGGACAATCTCAACCCACAGAAGGCCAGGATCCTACTGATGCTGGCGCTTACCAAGACCAAGGACCTCAGTGAGATCCGACGCATGTTCGCGGAGTACTGAGGTGCGCTGCCCAACAACGGCATGCAGGGGACGCACCACAGCGGCGCTGCGCTTGCTGTGGCGCGCCCCTGATGCCGGGCGTTGGGCAGCATCGGAACGTGTGTCGTATGGTCACGTCGCGGTAGGGGAGCAATGAGATGGCAACGCCCATTACAGATGTCCGAGACATCTCCCGAATAGCGTACGGCTTCATGGGATCGAAGGCGCTCTTCTCTGCATTGAACCTCGATCTCTTTGGTCGCCTCGCAGGGGGCAGCAAGACCATCGAGACGCTGGTTGCGGAAACGAAGATTGCTGAGAACCGGCTCACGACAATCCTGGCCGCACTCACAGCGGTTGGTCTTCTGGCCCGCGAAGGTGACCGCTATCGCAATGCGCCTGCGAGCGAGCGCTACCTTGTAAGGGGCGCGCCAGCGTACTTTGGTGACTACTATCGGTTCCAGATCGATCGACAGATCTACCCCGCGCTGTTGCACCTCGACGCAGGGATCGCCGGCGACACGGCTCACCTCGCGTTTGACTCCCTTGCCGGCTTGACCGGTGACCCGGAGGAAGCCGACGCGTTTACACGGGCTCAGCACGCCGGTTCCATGGGTCCAGCGGTAATGCTGGCTAGGACGTTCACCCTTGGCGAAGCCAAGGTTCTGCTCGACGTCGGTGGCGGGAGCGGTGCGTTCTCCATCGCACTGTGCCAGCGTAACCCGGAACTTCGGGCAACCGTCGTCGACTTCCCGAACGTTATTGCGGTTGCAGAACGATTCGTTACCGAAGCGAAGCTACAGGACCGTATCGCTTACATACGGGATGACGCCATCCGTGCATCTTGGCCAAGCGGCCAGGACGTCGTCCTCATGTCCTACCTCCTCAGCGCCGTCGCCGAATCCTCCATTCCTCTCCTGCTTCGGAAAGCCTGGGACGCACTGCGCCCAGGTGGGCAGCTTCTGATCCACGACTTCATGTTGGACGACGACGAAACTGGCCCTGCGCTGGCTGCGCTCTGGTTCTTGCAGTACCTCTCGGGGAGGATCGACGGAATCTCCTTCAGTGCCGCAACCCTAGCCGCACAGCTTGAGGGCCATGGCTACGGGGGCATCTCAGACCAGGTCGTTATTCCCGAAATTACGAAACTCGTGGCCTGCGAGAAGCCGAAAGATCTTCCGCGATAGTGCAACGTATGCGAGAAATGCTGCCCAACAAGCAGTTCCAGCGGAGCGTCAACAGCCGCCTTCGGCGCCTGTCGCGGCCCGCTAAACTGCGGCGGTGGGCGCCGGATATGCCGACATGCCACCAGTAGACGAACATTCAAGACACGTACCCCTAAAGTTTGAACGAACGAAACATCACGTCAGCGACCTGGAAAGCGAACTGCGCAGATCGTCTTTCTGCCGGTGAACCGGTATTAAAATCGCACGTGCCTTTCCGGCGCATCTGCCATGCCGACCAAGGTTGAAAAATCCCGATCGGGAAAATCTGCCGATGGGGCGGGGAAGGCACCTTCCCTCGCAAGCCTGCCGAATCTCGGCCCAAAGTCTGCCGGCTATTTGCGATCCGCCGGGATACGGACACACGCAGATCTTGAGCGCCTAGAATCCATTGCCGCCTATGCCAAAGTCAAACGAGTTGAACCGAAGGCCAGCCTGAATTTGCTCTGGGCGATCGAGGGCGCGCTCACCGGCTTGCACTGGCGCGAGGTGACAAGAAAACACCGAACAAGCCTGCTCCTCGCGCTGGAGACGCATGAGGACCAAATTCGCAGCAACTCTTCGAAATGACGCCACCTCCCGTTGACCCCACTCATTTACCGGAAATCTATCCGCTGGCAGGAGGGTGCGATTGCAAAGCGATCCGCTATCGTCTGGAAACGGCGCCCTTGTACGTCCACTGCTGTCACTGTCGTTGGTGCCAGCGCGAAACCGGGGCGTCATTCGCTTTGAACGCCCTCATCGAATTTGATCGCGTAACACTGACTGCCGGAGAGCCGCAGGTGATCGATACGCCGTCCGAGAGCGGCAACGGACAGAAAATTTCACGTTGTCCGATTTGCCGGATTGCGGTTTGGAGCAATTACTCCGACTCCGGACCCCGCATCCGGTTTGTGCGGGTGGGCACACTCGACAATCCGGACTCCCTGCCACCGGATATCCACATTTACACGGCCTCGAAACAAGCCTGGGTCCTGTTGGATCCGAAAGTTCCGGCCGTGCCAGCCTATTACGACAGAAATCTATACTGGCCGCGGGAGAGCCTGGCCCGCAGGGAGCTGTTATTCGCGGGCGATGCGCCATCGCCAGATCGTTAGTCGGGCAATTGCAACTGCGTGAGCGTTCCGCAAACCTGGTCTTGCGCAGGATGGGGAGTCGGCGCACCATCGCGGCGGTTTGTAAATTGGCTTGTTGCACACACGGTAATGAGGTTCCCATGTCGGCATTGTTGAACAAACTCAAGGGCGATGGCGCGGCGCTGCCGCCGAAGCCCGCGATCGAGGGTGTCGCCTTGGCCTGGCTCGGGGGTTTTCTGGCGATTGCAGCCGTGGCGCTGCTGACGGACTTCCTTTCGTTCTCGATGATGCTGGGATCGTTTGGCGCGTCCTGCGTCCTGGTGTTCGGGTATCCGGATGCGCCATTTTCGCAACCGAGAAACATCATTGCCGGGCACTTCATCAGCTCGCTGGTTGGGCTGGTCTGCCTCGCGATTCTCGGCCCGCATTGGTGGAGCATCGCCATTGCAGTAGGCACTGCGATCGCGCTCATGATGCTGACCCGCACCGTGCATCCTCCCGCGGGCTCGAATCCGGTGATCATCTTCCTGTCCCAGCCGACCTGGAATTTCCTGTTGTTTCCCACGCTGTTCGGGGCCCTCGTTCTGGTGATCGTGGCGCTGGCCTTCAACAACCTGACCCGCGAAGCCCGATATCCGAAATATTGGTAGGCGCGCGGCCTGCGTGCTGCCGGGGGATGGCAGAAGAATGAACGGGTAGTAGTATCGCGATAATCAGAAACAGGATTGGCCTTGCGCAGCAAAGGAACAATGCATGACCGACAGTTCTAAAACGGATTCCCCTGTGGCGTACCGCCTGTTCAGCGGCGTGGACGCCGACGTGTGTGCGGAAGTGCTGGCGTTGGCGCTTCCGCGGCAGCTTGCGAAAGGCGAACTGCTGCTGGATCCGGAGCAATCGAACCGGCATCTTTACCTGGTCGCAAACGGAAAACTCGGCCTGTTCGCCGACCCGCATACGCACATGGCGCTGGCGACCATCGAGGCCGGGGAGTGCGTGGGCGAGTTTTCGGTGCTGGGTGACAACGGAGCCTTCGCGGCGGTGATGGCGTTGGAAGCCTCCACTGTCCTGGCGATCCCTGCCGAACAACTCTGGGTGTTGATGGGCAGGTTCCCGCGCGTGGCCTACAACCTGTTGCAAGGCCTGGGCAAGCGCCTGCGCCAGGAACACGCGGCCTTGCGCGCAAACATGGAAGGCCGCGCTGCGCTGGAAATGGCGGCGACCACGGACGCGCTGACCGGCATGCTCAACCGGCGGGCAATGCGCGATGCGTTCGAGCGGGAACTGACGCGTTGCTTGCGCAAGGGTGATTCGGTGACGCTGGTCATGATCGATATCGACCATTTCCGGCAGCTTAACGACACTCTGGGTCGCCGCGCGGGCGACCGGATACTGGCGCAGCTTGCTGCGATCATCCGCCAGCGCATGCGGCCAACCGATCTGCTGGCGCGCTACGGCGGCGAGGAGTTTTGCATCCTGTTGCCGCAGGCCGGTCTGCAGGACGCCGCCGTCGCCGCCGAACGGCTGCTGGCGGAAGTGGTGCGTCGCGAAGGCAGATTGATGGGAGAGACCAGCGTGACTTACACCATCTCGGCAGGCGTGGCACAGGCCGGCCCCCAGGACTCCCTGGAATCTCTGCTCGCAACGGCGGATGCGGCGCTACGCAAGGCCAAACAGTCCGGACGCAACCGGGTGGGGTTGGCGCAACCCGCGGCGCCGCCGGAAACCTCCCGGTAATTGCCGGGTAGAACCCCGACTCGGGATACCCTCGGGAAAGAGGACATTTGTTGCTGAAGGTTGCATCGTTATCCGGCAAACAGCCAACCGTCGAAGCAGAGGAAAAAACCATGCAGCAGTCCGCAGCGGCCAGAATCAAGGTTTTCTGGCAACCCGGTTGCACATCGTGTCTGAGGGTAAAGGAATTCCTGGCCGCGCAGGGGATCCAGTACGAGTCCGTCAATGTGCACGGCAATCCACAGGGCATGGCGGAGCTCGATGCATTGGGGGTGCGCAGCGTGCCGGTGGTGGCCCTGGCCGGACGTTACACGCTGGCGCAGTCGATGCACGACGTGGTGAAATTTCTCGATCTGAAAACAAAAGTCATGGATGCGTTGCCGCCTGCGCAACTGGTGGACAAGCTCGACATCGTTCTGGCGGCGGCCGTCCGGTTTACCCGGCAGTTCACCGAGGCGGAATTAAAGAGCGTATTTCGCAATCGCAATCGCACGGTGGGGGCGCTGGCGTTTCATGTTTTCCGGATTGCCGAACTGGGCGTGCAGGCCTCCCGCCAGATCGAACTGCGCTTCGAGGCGTTCGATGATCTGCCCCCGGAAGCATGGGGGCGCGAGCAGATCGCCGCATGGGGAGAATCCATGCGCCAGACAGTCCTGAAATGGTGGAAAGAGGAGCCGGAGCGCTCTCTCCCGTATTCGGTGCCGACCTATTACGGCGCACGCGCGATGCACGAAGTGCTGGAGCGCACGGCCTGGCACGCGGCACAACATACACGTCAACTGACGCTGATTCTGCAGTCCTATGGTAAAACACCGGATCGGCCGCTCTCCGAAGAGGATCTCGCGGGCTTGCCGGTCCCGGACGAGGTCTGGGATCGTTGAACGGCCCCGTCGAATTCTCGCATCGCAATCCGGCCGGCGATGCGCGAAAAATTTCATGATCGCGCCGCGGAGACATTGGAATGACGAGCCGGCAGAATTTCCTCTATCCACCGCAGTTGGCCGCGCCGGAGTTGAATACGACCCAATGGTTTAACGGCGATCCAACTCTCAGCCTGGCAAAGCTGCGTGGCAAGGTCGTGGTGATGCACGCATTCCAGATGTTGTGCCCGGGCTGTGTGTCGCACGGCATTCCCCAGGCGCAACGCATTCACGAGGCGTTCGATCCCGGCGACGTGGCGGTGATCGGGCTGCATACCGTCTTCGAACACCATCTGGCCATGCAGCCGGTTTCGTTGGAGGCGTTCCTGCACGAATACCGGGTGAGTTTTCCGGTCGGGGTGGATGCGCCGGACGGGAAAGACGGAATTCCGCAGACCATGCGGGACTATGAAATGCGCGGCACGCCAACCCTGATTCTCATTGATCGAAAAGGGTATCTGCGTTATCACGGCTTTGGCCAGGTTCCGGATCTGGCGGTTGGCGCGGCGATTGCGCAATTGATCGCGGGCGCATGACATGAAGACGGATTCCTTCGGTGCGTTCGAGCGAGCAAAAAAGGAAAACGAAGCGCTCTGCCCGCATTACCACTAACACCAAGCCGCCGTGACGCGGCAATCGATGGAGGCGCTACTCAATGCCGGCGGCGCTCTCAGCGCGATCAAACCCCGATCGACAGCACTCCGACGATCCATTCAATCTGCATCCAGGACGATTACTTCGCAAATTTGCGCAGGTATGCCACCAGTTGCCAAATCTGCTGGTCGCTGAAATCCGTGTGCGCGGGCATGGAGGTGCCCGGCGACCCAAAGCGGATGACCCAGAACAACTGGCCGTCCGTGGTTTCCCGAAGGGTTTCCGCGCAGGTGAAATTGCGGGGGCGGGGAACAAAGCTGGAGGCAAGCTCGCCTTTGCCATCGCCTTTTTTTCCGTGACAGGCCGCACAGCCGAAATTTTTCTCCTTCCCGAGAAAGAGTCGCTTTGCGGTTTTCAGGTCGATGTTCGACAACGGATTCTGTAGATCGTGGAATTCGTCCGGCGCTCTTTCGGTCAAGCGGATTTGCGGGCACTCGCCAATCGGGGGTTCGGCTGTGCCACCCGCCGAGGCGAGCAGTGGCACGAGCGTGGCTAACAGGGCGGTGAAATTTCGCAAACAATCAACGACGTCGCAGCGAGGCTGGCGGCGGGCTCGGCGCCAAAAGATGTTTTCCATCGGATGACCAGAAAGATTCACGCCCGCGATGATAGTGGAACTTCGAAGACAATGGGGAGGCGCGCAGTTTCTCCGTGAAAACGTGCACGACAGGAGTAGTGCTTGGCTCGCAGAAAAACCGGCAGCGGGATCAGGGCGTTCATTCTTACGGAATTCGCCCCGCCTTCCGGGACGAAGCAGTGGGGATCGGC
>JBJXFN010000148.1:0-31259 GCA_046155535.1 Burkholderiales bacterium | reverse complement strand
TATGCCCCCGACGTGAACGGGGTAGCCATCAGCGCCTCCCGCTTCGTGGACGGACTGCGGCGGCGCGAACACGACATCCAGCTCGTGCGACTCCGCAACAACGGCGAAGAACACAAGGACGATACCCGGGAGATTCTGGCCCGCGGGGTGCCGATTCCGAACTATCCGGGGCTGCGCATGGGATTGCCCGCGACCCAGGCACTGCTGCGGCAATGGACCCGCAATCGTCCCGATGTCGTGCACGTGCTCACCGAGGGGCCGCTCGGCTGGTCTGCCGTGAACGCGGCGCGCAAGCTCAAACTACCGGTGGTCTCGGACTTCCGCACCAACTTTCACGCCTACTCGCGGCACTACGGATTCGGCTGGCTGGGCAAGCCGATCCTGTCTTACCTTCGCAAATTCCACAATCGCACGTCCTGCACGCTGGTGCCCACGGAAGCGCTGCGCGCGGAACTGTCTGCGCTCGGATTCCGGAACCTGCGCGTGGTCGCCAGAGGCGTGGACACTTCGCTGTTCGATCCCGGCCGCCGCAGCGAGGACCTGCGCAGATCGTGGGGTGCCGGTCCGGAAGATCCCGTCCTGCTGCACGTCGGACGGATTGCCGCAGAAAAGAATCTCGACGTGCTGGCGCGCGCATTCGACGCGGCACGCGCACAGTCGCCTCGCTGCCGGCTAGTGATGGTGGGCGACGGACCGTCGGCGGAAGGATTCAAGACACGTTGCCCCGACGCCATCCTCGCCGGCACGCAGCGAGGCGAGACGCTTGCCGCCCACTTTGCATCCGCGGACATCTTTCTTTTTCCAAGCCTGACCGAAACCTACGGCAACGTGACGCTGGAAGCCATGGCGAGCGGCCTGTCGGTCGTCGCATTCGGGTATGCGGCGGCGGCCGAAAACATCCGCCATGGCGAAAACGGCCTGCTCGCGGCGACGCACGACGGCCAGGGCTTCGAGTCCCTCGCAGTCAGCGCCGTGTCGGATTTCGCGCGCGCAAGACAGATGGGCGCAAGCGCGCGCGAAACTGCTTTGCGTCTGGGTTGGGATCCGGTGGTTCGTCAACTGGAAACGCTGCTGGAAATTTCAGCCGGCATGGCAACGATCACGAGCGCCAACCACAGCAACCAGCTCGGGCACTTCGCCGCGTCGCAGACCGGTTGAGCTCTGCGCGACCCCCGGGCCCGTGACTGCGGCAGTCACCCAAAGAAGACCTATTGCGCCCGCTGAAGCAGGGTGGGAAGTCCCGTCGACAAAATCGGAATGCTGGCGACGGCCAGCGTGCCGAGAAAGATCGCCAGCACGGCAGGCACGACCGAAGCGGCCACATAACGAACCGGCCGCTGAAACATCGCCGAGGCAAAATAAATGTTCATCCCGGCCGGGGGACACAGGAATCCCATCTCCATTGCGGCAAGAAAGATGATGCCGAAGTGCACCGGATCGATGCCGTAACTCTTCGCCAGCGGCAGCAGCAGCGGAACCAGAACGACGAGCGCGGCAAATATCTCCATGAGCGCGCCGGCAACAAACAGGAATGCCGTCAAGGCCAGCAGGAAGACATATTTGTTCGGCACGACCGCTGTGACCTGGTCAATGGCGGCGTCCGGTATCCCGGCGTCGATCAGGAAGTTCGTGAGCCCGAGCGCCATGCCAAGGATCAGCATGACGCCGCCGACAATCTGGGCGGTTTCCACAAGACAGCGCAGTAGCAGCCGCGCGTTGAGTTCGCGATGCGCGAACGACTGTGTCAGGACGGCATAAAGCGCAGTCAGAGCGGCGCTTTCGGTCGGCGTGGCGAGACTGGACACAAGCGACCCGACCGCGACCAGGGGCGCCGCGAGTTCCCACTTGGCCTCCCATGCCGCCTGCAGCGCATTGGGTCCGCCCGACGAAACAGCCGGCCTGGGTTCTGGTCCAGCCACATCACGCCGCAGATAACCGCCAGCAAGCAGAAGAAACACCACCATCACAAAAGCGGGCACGATGCCGGCGAGGAACATGGTGCCGATCGGCACGCGGGCGAGGATCGCGTACAGGATGAGCGGAACCGAGGGCGCGAGCAGCACGCCGAGCGCGCTTGCACTCGTCACCAGGCTGATGCCCCGCCGCTCGGGATATCCGGCGTCCTTCAGCAGCGGCAGCAGCAAACCGCCGAGCGCGAGGATCGTCACGCCGCTGCCGCCGGTAAACGCGGTGAAGCATGAACAGAGCACGGCTGCCGCCACCACGGTGCCGGTCACGCCGCCGCCGAAGATCGCCACGAACAGCGTGCCGAGCCTGCGGGCCGCGCCGGTTCGCGCAAAAATGAGGCCTGCAAGCGTGAACAGGGGCAGCGCGGGCAGTGAGGGATTGACGGTGATCTGGTAATGCGAAAGGGCGACCGATGCCAGCGGCTGACCCGCATTCCAGAACAGAAAAAGCGCGAGGCCGCCGAGCCCGGCGAAGATAGGCGCACCCGCAAGCAGCATGACCACCACCCAGATCACCAACGGCCCAAGCGGTGGTGCCGCGTGCTCCCAGTTGGCTGCCACCAGAAATCCCGCGAGCGGCAGTGCAACGCCTGCCAACAGGGCGCCAGGGATTCCCCCGCTACAACGCGCGCCGAGTTTCGCGCCCAGCAGCAGGAAGCCTGCGGGCATCAGCGCCTGCACGGCCCAGACCGGAATTCCATAGGCGAGCTCCGTGGCAACAGGCATTTCGCTGGCGACGAACTGCCAGGACGCGCTGGCCAACAGGCCGCAGATGAGCGCGGCGCTTGCGTCACCGAATTTCGCGAATCCGCCCCGCGGTCCGGATCCGACGCGCAGGGCGCCCGCGCCAAGGGAAGCCAGATGTCCGGTTCGTTCCGCGACAAGCGCGCCCAGCATTGCCACCACCAGGCCCAGATGCTGGACAACAATCGGCGCGTTTTCGACGCCACGGCCGAGGAAGGGCCGCATTGCCATCTCCAGCACCGGCAGCAGTACCATCAGCAAAAGTGCCGCGCAACACAGACCTTCGTCGGCGCGGCCCAGTTGCCGAAACGTTTCGGAAGGAAACTGCAACGGTCTAACTGCCCATGGGCTACCGGGCCTGGGATGCACGGTAGGCCTTGAGGTGCTCCATCACCGCGTCGAAGGTTTCCGCAGGGACCATCGCTCCCCGGATCTGCGGGTAGAGCCTTTCCGCGAGCTGGTCCCACTCGCGCATCTGCTCCGGTGTCGGGCGATTCACGGCAAGCCCGCGTTTTTTCATTGCGGCGACAGCCTCGTCGACCTCCAGCCGCGCCTGTGCGCGCATCTGCGTACCGGCCTTTTCACCCGCCCTTCGCAGGGATTCCTGCGCGCCGGGCGTCATCTCGTCCCAGGCCTTTTTCGTGAAAACCAGGGCACCGACCAAGGGCGCCCAATTGATTTCAAGCATATTCGGCACGCTGGCGAAGACCTGGCTCGCGAGCGCGAAGTACGGTGTCGAGGGCACAACGTTGATCATGCCGGTTTGGACCGAAGGCAGGATGTCGTTGGTCTCCAGGGGCACCGGCGTATAGCCCATGCTCTTCATGATGGCCTGCTGTTCCGGCTCTGCGCCCCACACGAAGAATTTCATTTTCCGGTAGTCGTCAGGCCGGAAGGCCGGGTCCTTCGAAAAAAAGCGGATCCAGCCGCCGTCGCCCCAGGCCAACACGACAAACCCCTTGTCCAGGAACTTGCGCTCGATGCCCGGTCGCATCTTCTCGCGCACAAAGTCCAGTTCCTCCCAACTGCGAAATGCCAGAGGAATCGTCTGCAATGCGGTGATCGAAGGCTCGATCTCGCGCAGGCCGACCACCGAGATCAGCGCGCCCTGTAGCTGGCCGATGCGCATGCGACGTGCAATTTCCGCCTCCCCGCCCTGGCTGCCATCGGTGAAGATCACCACCTTCGCCTCCCCTCCCTGCGCGCTGCGCCAGGCTTCGCCGACCTCCTGCAACTGGCGGTGGTAGAAGGAATTCTTCGGCACGAGCGAGCCGATGCGCAGTGGCCGGTCGGCGGCGCTGGATCCTTCGACCCATCCGGCCAAAATAAAGACGAAGGTCAGGTAAAACACCTGTGCATGTCGCAAGGGATTCATGTTTATCAACGCTGTGAAGAATCAAAAAAGGTCATCGGCATTGTCGAGCAGCCATTGCGCCCGGTCGCGCATGACTTCGTTCTGCAAGTCCCGGCGTGCGTCCGCCTCTGCGAGCGCCTGACGCAGCAATGTCTCGAACGCGGCACGATCCCCCGCGGGCTGCGCAAGCGCCTCCGCGCGGGCAACGGGAATGCCGGCGTTGCGGCCGCCGCCGGCAGCAGCGGCCTGGTCGAAATACGCGGCCGCGCGCGTCGCGGAACCGCCCGGACGGCCGGCCTCGAATGTGCCCATCAGGCTTGCGAGAGCGCCTTCGCCGTAGGTGGGCGACCGGGCATATGCCAAACTCGCAAGGCGGATCGCCAGGGGCAGGTCCGCGACCACTTCGGGATTGTCCTTCGAGAGGGAGATCAAGCCACCCCAGGACGCCGCGGCCCAGTAGGCAACGCCCGCCTGCTTCTCGGCAATACGGGGCCAGCGCGTCGGATCGGTGCGTGCCAAGGCGGCCGCGAAACCGGGGGAGTCGTGCTCGAGTGACGCCATTGCATGGCCGAGCGCACGACGGTACAGCTTCGCCGCACGTATGCGCAGCGCATGCGCAGCACGCGCGCTTGTCGCTTCGACGCGGTCGGCCTCGGAAGAGACAAATGCATAGGCATACCGGGTGAATCCCCCGGCCACGGCTTCCGCAAGCCGCAAATTGCCCGGTTCCCGGCGCAGAATGGACTCGGACAGCTTGAGGTAGAAGGCCGCCGCCTCGCGGGCGAGCTGGAGGTCGTCTTCGGGGGCCTGGCCCTGCCCGGCCAGTTCGTCACCGATCCGGTGCAGGACAAATTGCCGGGGAGAACAGGCCGCAAGAAGGGTCAAGATCGCGAAACATCCCGCGAGGCACAGGGCAGGTGCCGTCCGCTTTCCGCGGCGTCGAGTCAGCATCAGGTGGAGTTCCCCGGAATCGTCTTCCGGGCGCTGGAAAATGGGCAGATCGTACCGGCCCGAAATGAAGAAGGCGTGACAGGAAGAAGCCCCGGCTGCCTGCCGGCATCTCGCGTTCCGGCCGTGCGCGGATTGGACTGCAAGGGCCGCCAGACTTTAGAATTCGCCCCTTTTCCGAACCGGCGATGGAATCGATCCAGCAATGAGTGAAATCACCCGCGAAACGCTCGCCGGGCGCGTGGAGCAGCGGCGCACCTTCGCCATCATCTCCCACCCGGACGCCGGCAAAACCACACTGACCGAAAAGCTGCTGCTTTACGCCGGCGCGATCCACATTGCCGGCAGTGTCAAGGCGCGCAAAGCCACGCGGCACGCCACATCGGACTGGATGGAAATCGAAAAGCAGCGCGGCATTTCGGTGGCGAGTTCGGTGATGCAGATCGATTATCGCGGCATGGTGGTGAATCTGCTGGACACGCCGGGCCACCAGGATTTCTCCGAAGATACCTACCGGGTGCTGACCGCCGTGGATGCGGCGCTGATGGTGATCGACGCGGCAAATGGCGTCGAGGCGCAAACGCTGCGGCTGCTTGAAGTGTGCCGCTCGCGCGGCACGCCAATCATTACCTTCATCAACAAGATGGACCGCGAGGTGCGCGATCCGCTCGATCTGATCGACGAAATCGAACGCACGCTGGAAATGTCCGCGGTACCATTTTCCTGGCCCATCGGGATGGGCAAGTCGTTTCGGGGCGTGTACGACCTGGCGGAAGATCGCATCCGGGTGTTTCGCGCCGGCGAAGACCGCGTGGGTGGCGAGGAAGAAATCGTTCGTGGCATCGACGATCCCGCGTTATCTGCGCGCTTTGGCGCGGAACTGGATCGCGCGCGCAACGAAATTGAACTGGTGCGCGGTGCCATGCCCGCATTCTCGCGCGAGGAATTTCTGGCCGGCCATCAAACGCCGGTGTTCTTCGGTTCGGCGATCAATAATTTCGGCGTGCGCGAGGTTCTGGACGCCCTGGTGGACATCGCCCCGCCGCCGCAGCCGCGCATGGCCTTGCAGGGCAACGTCGATCCGCATGACACCCATTTTTCCGGCGTGGTGTTCAAGATCCAGGCCAACATGGACCCGGCGCACCGCGACCGGGTGGTATTCGTGCGGGTGTGTTCCGGGCGCTTCGAGCGCGGCATGCGCATGAAAATCCAGCGCACCGGGAAGGAAATCCGGCCCAACAGCGTGGTGTCGTTCCTGTCGCAGCGGCGCGAGCTGGTGGACGAGGCCTACGCCGGCGACATCATCGGCATCCCCACCCACGGCGGCATCCAACTCGGCGACACACTCACCGACGGGGAATCGCTGCAATTCACCGGCCTGCCATTTTTCTCCCCGGAAATCTTCCATATCGTCGAGGTCCTGAACCCGCTCAAGACCAAGCAGTTGCGTACCGGCCTGCAGCAACTAGGCGAGGAAGGCGCAATTCAAGTGTTCCGTCCGCTGCGCAACACGATCATGCTGCTCGGCGCGGTGGGAAACCTTCAGTTCGACGTGGCGGCGCACCGGCTCAAGCATGAATACGGCGTGGAAGCCAGGATGTCGCCTGCGCCTTACACCTGCGCGCGCTGGGTATCCTGCGACGATCCCGTGGTCTTCGACAAATTCGTGGACGCCAATGCCGGACGCCTCGCCAAGGATGCCGCCGGCGCACTGGCGGTGCTGACCAATACCGCATTCGAAATGAAAGTGGTGCAGGATCGCTTTCCGGAGATCAAATTCCACAAAAGCCGGGAACACGCCGGATTGATGGCCGACCGGATTGCGGATCTGGCCTGAAAAAAAGAAGCTCGACGCAAATACCCGACGTGCATAGCACGTCGGAGTACCCTTTTAGGCGCAAAGAGCGCGAAGAAAAGCAACAAAGAATTGAAACGCTGAATATGTCCCAAAATGTCATTCCCGTGGAAACGGGAATCCAGGGGTTTTCAATGGAAACTGATTCCCCGCCCCCCGAAAAAATCATTCGAGGACAAGCTTCGAGGGGAGCCTCAGACACTTAGCGCGTCTAACAAAATGAAAATGGAGTGCAATCAAAGTATCCCTCACCCTCGGTCCCTCTCCCGGAGGGAGAGGGAAGAAAAAGCCCCTCGCCCTTCGGGACAAGAATCCACGGTGTTGCCCGCCGCGAATTGAGCCCCAGAACCGTTTTTCTCCCCTCGCCCTCCGGGAGAGGGGCGGGGGTGAGGGAGGATTTTTTCATTCTGTTAGGTGCTCTTAATTTAGTGGTTTCAGTCGTCGCTGATCCCGGTTTTCTCTTGGCGAACTCTGCGTCCTTTGCGCCTTCGCGTTGAGATTTTCAATTCGTTGTTATGTCGATCCCCTGACTGGCATAACCAGTCAAGCCGCCCAGCCCCACACCGCCATACTTCCGGACGAAGGCGGGCACGACTGGAATAAACTAGAATCACAGCCATCAAACAGCATCGCCCCTCGCGCCCGAAAAATATTCAGCCCCTTCCCCCTCCACCTGTCTTCCCTTGCGACTTTGACCATGAAAAAACATATTCTCATCCTGGGTGCCGGATTCGGCGGCCTGGAACTCTCGACCCGGCTGTCTGAGTCGCTCGGAACAGATGTCGAAGTCACGCTGATCGACAAGAGTGATGCCTTTGTTTTTGGCTATTCGAAGCTCGACATGATGTTCGGCCACACGACGCTCGACGCAGTCCACCTGCCGTATCGTCACTTCGCAAAACCCGGCGTGCGTTTCCTGCAGCAGACGATCTCCTCGATTGATCCTGCCGCACGGCGCGTCACCACCGATGCCGGCGCCTTCGAGGCCGACGTACTGGTGGTGGCGCTGGGTGCCGACTACGATGTCAACGCCACGCCGGGATTGGCAGAGGCCGGCAATGAGTTCTACTCCGTTGCCGGCGCACAAAAACTGCGCGATGTTCTTCCCGGTTTTTCCAAAGGCCGGGCACTCATCGGGGTGACGGCAACACCCTTCAAATGCCCTCCTGCGCCGAGCGAATGCGCATTGATGCTGCACGACTATCTCACCGAACGCGGCGTGCGCAAAGATTGCGAAATCACTTTTACCATCCCGTTCGGAAGTCCGGTCCCGCCGTCCCCCGACACCTCGCGGGCGCTGGTCGCAGCCTTTGCAGAGCGCGGAATCCAATTCATTCCGGGTCACCGGGTGGTCGCACTGGAACCTGGGCGGCGTGTGGCCGTTTTCGACGACGGAAGTGAAATTCCCTACGATCTGTTTTTGGGCGTGCCCAAACATCACGTTCCGCAAGTTGTGCTCGATAGCGGCATGGCCGTGGACGGCTGGATTCCTGTGAATCCGAGAACCCTGGAAACCAAATTTGCGGGCGTGTACGCCATCGGCGACGGCGCAAATACCGGGACGCCGAAGGCAGGCCTGTTCGCTGAAGGCGCAGCAGGCGCTGTGGCGGAGTCGATTGTGGCCAGCGTGAAAGGGACCGGAGATGCCGGTCTGTATTCCGGGGCGGCAACCTGTTATATCGAGTTCGGTGCCGGAATGATTGGTCGCGTGGATGTGGATTTTTTCTCAGGTCCCGCGCCCACCGGCAAGTACCACGCACCCTCCGTTGCGCTGCGCGCCGAAAAGCAGCACTTCGGATCGAGCCGTCGCGCCCGCTGGTTCGGGCTCTGATTCAGGCGGCCCGCATCGCGGGAAATGGCGAGTCCGGAGCGATTTACCGGCAAATCGCCCTGCCGCTCAGGCAATGCGGGCGCGAGCGGATTCGTATTCTTTTATCAGCCTCGCGATCAGTTCACCAGCTTGCGGAACGTCGCGGATGTTTCCCACGCCCTGGCCCGCACCCCAGATTTCCTTCCAGGCCTTCGGTTTTTCACGCTCGGAGCCGAAGTTCATCGCGGTCTTGTCGGCGGTCGGCAGATTGTCCGGGTCGAGGCCGGTCGCCTTGATCGATCCCTTGAGATAATTGCCGTGCACGCCGGTGAACAAGGGGGTGTACACCACGTCCGACGCTGTGCTTTCGGTGATCATGGTCTTGTAGGCATCCGGCGCGTTCGCTTCGCGCGATGCGATGAATCGCGTGCCCATGTAGGCGAAGTCGGCGCCGATCGCGCGTGCAGCGAGTATTCCTGCGCCATCGGTAATGGCCCCGGATAATAAGATCGGCCCGTCGAAAAAGCGGCGCACCTCACGCACCAAGGCAAAGGGACTTAGCATGCCGGCATGTCCGCCCGCGCCAGCGCACACGAGGATGAGCCCGTCCACACCAGCCTCGAGCGCCTTCTGCGCATGCCGGATGCTGATCACGTCATGGAACACCACTCCTCCGTATTCGTGGATCTTTTTCACCACGTCGCCAGGTGCGCGCAGGCTGGTGATGATGACTGGCACCCGGAAGCGCACACAGGCATCGAGGTCGTGGTCGAGGCGGTCGTTCGACTGATGCACGATCTGATTCACCGCGAAGGGTGCGATGCGCGCAGACGGATCGGCCGCACGACGCGCTTCCAGCGTTGAAGTGATGCGGTCCAGCCATTCGTGCAATATTTCCGCTGGACGCGCATTGAGTGCCGGAAACGACCCAATGATTCCCGCGCTGCATTGGGCAATCACCAGATCCGGGTTGCTGACGATAAACAGGGGCGCGCCGATGACCGGCAGCGTCATCTGGCCCAAAAGTTTTTCAGCAAGGTTCACGTTGGATCGTCCAGTCGTTCACGAAGCGGTGTAACTTGCCTGCCGGCCTGCCCGACGTCAAGTGGTGACTCCCCGGGCGCGAAGCGCGACGCGGGTACGGTTATACTGCGGCGAAGAAAATTCCCGGCACGTCAAAGTAGGCATCTTATGCATTGGACTAGCGGACTTCCGATGAGGGACGACCTGTTGCCCGCCATAGCGGAGCGGTGACGCCGCTGAATGGCGAATCACATCTTGCAGCCCATGAGACGCAACGGAATTGCACTGTGGCCGCTGCCGTTCGTGGCCGGGTTGCTGCCGGTCGCCGCAACGCTGATCGCGTTCTGGCTGTCGGCGTCTGCCCAGCTGATTCCCGCCTGCAATCCGCTCGTGGAAGGTTGCGTCTCGATCAGCCGGGCGGCGCGGCACGGGCTGGGCAACCATGTCTTTCGCGCGCTGGTGCTTCCCGGGGCATTTTTGCAGGCGATAACCTGGGCGTTTTGCGCACTCTGGTTCCGGCAACTGGGGGTGCGCGGCCCCTCCCTCACCTGGCTTACCGTGCTCGGCGCTATCGCCGGGGTGTTTTTCATCGTCTACGGCACCTTTCTCGGTACCGAAGGAGAAACTTACCGTTGGCTTCGCCGATACGGCGTCGTGGTGTATTTTGGCTTTACCTGGCTGTGCGCCGCGATTCTCGCCGGCCAGCTCGGGATACTTCGCAACCGAGGCGTGTTCGTTGCACCCCTGAAACTGGACCGCGTGGTTGTCCTGCTGCTTCTCGCAACGCTCGGTTGCGGCATTGCCAACCGGTTTGTCGCCCCCCTGTTCTCCAGCGAGACGATGCACGATCGCTTCGAGAACCTCTGCGAGTGGTATGCCGCGGCCGGACTTACGGCATGTTTCATGGCACTCGCCTGGCTATGGAAATCGTCTGGTTTTCGCGCGCGCACCGCGCTTCCCGGAAGTCCCGGCGAATGAACCCCGCGCTGTTACTTCGAAAGCCTGCGATGAAGACCGTTCTGTTTCCGGCATTCGATTGATGTTTCGATTCTCGTTCCGTCAGGTTTTGCTGCTTCTCACGGGGCTGGGCCTGATTATCGGTTCGGTGTTTTACGATCCGTTGATGGCCCGCTGGGAAAAGTACCGTTATCCCGGTGCAGTGCACTGGCAGGGCATGCGGGTCATCCCGGGACGCACGCAATCGATAGAATCGGTGGGCGGTGCGCTTCTGGTGATCAAGGATTCTCTGCACCCGCGCGCAACGCTCACTTTCTTTCTCCGAAACGACGACCAGGAGTCTCCGGCAAAACTGATCCGCTCGCTGTGCACCAGGGATGATTGCCGGCGCGCTTCCTTCGAAGATAACAGAGAGGAGCGCGCCGCCGCCAATTACCGGATTAATGGCGAAGCAATGCAGATCCTTCTGGCACGTCTGCCCGGCAGACGGATCTGGCTGGAGTACAAAGGACCGCCCGACGCATTGCCGGAGTTCACCGAGCTTATCGACTCGGTGACACGGCAATTGATGCTTCAGGGTTCCAGCGGATAGATCGACGGCGAAGAACAAAAGCGGGCGCAAGCAGTGCACCCGAATTGCAAATTCCAGTACAGCTATGCCGCCGAGTGATGTCGGCAGCCGCGCCGATCACGAAAACGACGATCGGGGAAGCCTGTATTGTGCACCGCGCCCCGCCGCTCGTTGGCGCGGTTGTCGTGTGCTGTCACTACAGGATGAGCGGCCAAAGGTGCGTAAGCTCTGTACGACGTATCGAAGGCAAGTTTGAGAAGTTGCATACTTCTCTTGGCGGCTAACATCACTTTGGTTTGCAAGCGTTCAGTCGTGGCATAGCGCTTGACAATCTCCAAGGCAAATTCCGGGTGCTTGTCATCGTAATGCGCGTGTTCGCGCATCCATTTATATGTTTTGGGATTCATGTCCACGCCTGGACGTCCACGGTATGACTCGAAGCCTTGACAGGCTTTTGTTGCCATCGCACCGGTTATTCCCTCAATTGCATAACTGGTCGCGGCGACGGCCTCAGCGAGCGAACCTTTGGTGTTAACGTACCAAAGCCAATCCGTTAGAGACTGGACGTCACGCAGTACTGGGCGGTTCCCCTCGGCCAATTCAATCATTTCCTCCCGCTTCAAACCAAAGCCCGTTCCCATCCAGATCCAATGCTCGGCGTGCGCTTTTTCCACACGAATATTGTCGATCAAGAAAGAACGCGAGACATCGTCCTCGACTTTGATCAGTGCCTCGGCCAAGAATTTTGGAAATGCGTGGATAAAAGGGTAAAGCTGGAGCATCCAACCCTGCATTTCAGACACACTCAGACGCGCATGCGTAACGGACTCAACGAAGTTTCCGTTCAGCATGTCATCCCAGTACGGCTTGATGTATTTTTGCAACCTGTCGACCCATACCGGATGGAACGACAAGTTATGAAGCGAACCCATTTCTTTCCACTCCCCAAAGTCACGAAAAAACAGCGATGTCGTGAGGTTTTTCGAACCTCCTCGAGGCAGACAATGCCTCAAGATTACTTCTAATGTCAATTCTAATACTATGATTAATTCCAAAAACCTGTCCTGACAACGTCGGCGCAAGTCCTGGAACATTGGAGCTTCCGGGGAAAAAGAACAAATGGACCGCACCATCTCGAAGAGATGGCTTTTCCATTTAGTATCAGATAATTATCGAAATTCCAACAAGGGAAGATTCGCTCATTTCGAAAGCATCGCGCAACAGGTCCGAAATGAGCACGGCGCGGTGGAGAATAGTTCAGCCAGTGGCCACCGCACGCAACCTCTTACCGAATGGTCTGGGTTTGGCTACACCATAGCCCTGTGCGAAATCAACGCCCATCTTACGCAGCAAACGAACAACCGCCTCGTCATTTACGAATTCGGCAATGGTCTTCTTTCCCATGACGTGGCCCACATTGTTGATGGCCTCCACCATGGCGCGGTCGATGGGATCATCAGCCATATCCTTGACAAATCCCCCATCGATTTTCACGAAATCCACGGGCAAGTGTTTCAGGTAAGCAAACGAAGACATGCCGGCACCGAAGTCGTCCAGGGAGAATAGGCAACCGATCGATTTGAGCTGATTCATGAAATAAGTGGCTTTCTCAATCTTCGCAATTGCAACCGTCTCGGTAATTTCAAAACAAATGTTTTGAGGACGAACCGCGAAATGGTCAAATTGCTCGCGCACGAAATCCAGGAAACGCTCGTCGCCAATTGATGCGCCTGATAGATTGATCGAAAAAATTCCCGACTTGCCGTTGGACTCGGATTGCTGACGGGCGATTATGGCAAACGCGTTGCGAACAACCCATCGATCGATGGAAGGCATCAGGTTATAGCGCTCCGCCGCCGGGATGAACGCCATTGGAGGTACCAGTTCACCCCGCTCGTCAACCATCCGGATGAGTATCTCCGAGTGGTCTTCTGCTTTGCTGGACAGGTCTAACGTTGCAATATCCTGTGAATACAGCACAAAGCGGTTTTCCTCGAGCGCTTTTTGCAGTCTGCCAATCCACTCCATTTCGCCATGTCTGGTCGAGATTTCCGTGTCTTCCGCGTGATATACATGGACACGATTTCTGCCTTTCTCTTTAGCCATATAACACGCCGCATCCGCTGCGCTGAGCACATCGGTCAATGTAAATATTCCATCCTCTACATTCACCAATCCGATACTCACCCCGACGTTGAAGGATCGCGAATCCCATGCGAAATGACACTCCATCACGGTCTGACGCATCCCTTCAGCAATTCGCAATGCATTGTCCGGTGCGCAATTTTCAAGCAACACGCCGAATTCGTCTCCCCCAAGGCGCGCCAGCGTATCTCCCTCGCGCATCCGGCGCTGCAACATGGCGCTGACCTGACGCATCATCTGATCACCTGCCGCATGGCCGCAGGTATCGTTGACCACTTTGAACTGGTCAAGATCGAGATACATCACCGCATGATGACGTCCGATCTGGTTAGCACTTTTCAATGCGAGGTCCAATCTGCGCTCGAATTCCCCGCGATTGATAAGTCCGGTCAACGAATCATGACTGGCCTGATACGAAAGTTTGGCCACGTATTGCCGCTCTTTGCTGACGTCCCGCAAAACCAACACCACGCCCATAACCTTGCCGGATCGGTCTCGAATCGGCGCGGCCGACTGCACGATTGGCACTTCACTGCCATCGTTTCTTACCAAAAGAATGGTGGCATTCAGTTCGATATTGCGCTCCTCGCGTAATACCATCTCGATCGAATTTGGTGCCAGTCTGCGCGTAGATTCTTCCACCATACGGAAAATTGCCTGCACAGGAAGTCCTTTTGCCGATGCAGAAGTCCAACCCGTCAGCTCTTCTGCAACTGGGTTCAAGTATTCCACCCAACCGTCGGTATCCGTCGTGATTACACCATCCGCGATAGATGCCAGCGTCACCTGCGCCCGCTCTTTCTCCGCAAATAGTTCCGCAGCCGCCAACTTGCGGTCTGTAATATCAGTAATGGCTCCGGCCATGCGCACGGCTTTGCCGTTACGGTCGCGCACAGACCGCCCGCGGGAGCGGAACCAACGATACTCCCTGTCCGCTGTCATTAACCGCATTTCGACGTCAAAAGGCACTGCGCGCTTGAAATGCGCGTCAAACGCTTCGTTGGTGGCGCGCTGATCCTCCGGATGAAGTCTCCCAATGAAGGCTGAAACGGTACTTTCCATTTCATCTTCCATCAATCGCAGTAGCTGTTTGAAACGCGGTGAGTAGTACACTTCGCCTGTCTTGACATTCCAGTCCCAAAGACCATCGTTGCTACCCGATACGGCGAGGTCAAAGCGTTCCTGACTCAATTTGAGTCTCAATTCAAATTCTTCACTACGCCGAACCATGCGATGCGCGAGCAGCATGCCGATCGGGAGAAGAATTCCCGCCACAGTAAGGTTCAGTATGAGAAGTGCGAACTGCGTCCGCCGTGTCGCCTCGCCTAGCAGCTCCGAGAACTTCTTGTTCAATGGGTTGATGACTTGGTGAATCTCGAGAATATTTTCGATAAAGCGGCGGATTTCAGCAGGGTCTTCGTCACCCAACGAGACTCGTTTCTGAAATCGTTCCGCTGTCTCGATCAGTCGATCAAATTCGCCGTCGGCAATTTCCCATATTTCGATGACCTCTTTCATGGGGCTGAAATGCTGGAACCGTCTGAAAAGCCGGATCGCATGAGGAATGTCGTCCGGGTGGCCCCCTCCCGCGATGAACCCCTCCCACACCACGGCGTAGTTCGGGTCCGCCTTCTGCAATTCGATACGTCCCCTGCGGTCGCCCAGGGGGACAACGATTGCATCACGATATTTCTGGAAATAAACGGGATTCTTTGTGTCGGCGTAACGAAGCAGGTTAAAAACTGCCTCATTGTGCGCCTTGGACCAGAGGCTCTCGCCTTCAACATATCCACGCCCGCCAGCGACAATGCTCATGCTCTCGCTTGCCAGCCATACGAGAACGATCACGATAATCAAGAACGGCCAGACGATCAGCAGGAGGCGTCTGCTGATCGGGACGTATTGAATGATATTGTTTATCGAAACCATATCGCTGTTTTTGCAAACGCGTTTTTAACTAAATCGAAAGAGTCGGCACAACCGCACAATCTTCGGTTGACCGATACGCAACGTATATTGGTTCGTCGTGACTTGATCGGACATTGTTTTTCTACCTCCGCATTATCGGTGCCACTTCTCACCGTCGCACCTTGTCCGATCCGATGGAGTGAAAGCATACCGATACGGGTGCGTGATTGCCAGATGACTTAAGCAGTTAGAAGGACAATTTGCGGTGATTTATGATGAGTCGTTGCCTTTGAATCAGTTCAAATTCATGCGATGCAGATAGTCACAAATGAACTGGGCACGGCATCAAGGAAAATTGCTTCCGGGATTGGTCTGTTCTGCACCGTCTTTACTCTCCGATTCCGCACTCGCGTTTCAATGTTTCATCCCGGGGAAGAAACTTCGCTCTCGCCGATCGGAGCGGCGTCGCGAGGCGATGGATGACGGTTACTTTTGTCTGTTTTTTTACTTTCGTTTGCAAGCATTGCAGATGGATCAGCGCAGAGACGGGCTGAAGAACCAGAAATCCGTCAAAAAGGTAATGAGAACCTGTCAAATCCCATGATGATTTCGGCGCCCGGATGATTTTCGAGGATTAAGGTGATTTCGGGTCGTGGTCGATTGCCGGAATCTATCGCGAACATAGAAAGAAATCATTGGAACACCCGGCAATCGATCGCAATAATCGCGTATCGTTTGGAATGGCCTATCTACCGCAACACGGACGAGTGATGTCGTCTATCGGCAGCTTTCAGTTCACTGCACTAAATAAGGAGAGTCACACATGGGCATCACAAAAACGAGCAAACGCCTCGACATGAATAGCATCGACATCGGCATCTCGGAAAAAGACCGCAAGGCCATCGCGCAAGGCCTGTCGAAAGTGCTTGCCGACACTTACACGCTGTACCTGCAGACCCACAACTTTCACTGGAACGTCACCGGCCCGATGTTCAATACGCTGCACCTGATGTTTGAGACGCAGTATCTGGAACTTGCAACCGCGGTCGATCTGATCGCCGAGCGTATTCGAGCGCTTGGGTTTCCGGCGCCGGGCACCTACCGCGAATACGCGCGGCTTGCGTCGATCCAGGAAGTTGAGGGCGCGCCGGCGGCCGAAGACATGATTCGCACCCTCGTGAAAAGTCAGGAAGCCGTGGTGAAGACGGCCCGGGCGATGTTTCCCATGGTGGAGCGGGCCCACGACGAACCCACAGCGGATTTGCTCACCCAGCGCATGCAAGTGCATGAGAAAACAGCCTGGATGCTGCGGAGCTTGTTGGAAACCTGAGACGTTTTGCGTCTTCCGGTGACCTCGTCACGTTTTGTCACGCCGTAACGAATTGTCACGTCGTAAACGCTGCGCCGGCAGGTTCGTTCTTGGGAGCGTAACAACGTCCAAGGAGGTCATCATGAAAACCAGAATCGCCGCCCCGCTGTTGGTTGCAGCCTTCGCCGCCCCAGCACTTGCAGTCGATTACACCGACGAGGCCGAGGTCATATCCACTGTGCCGATCTATCAGTCGATCAACGAACCCCGCCAGCATTGCTGGACGGAACCCATCACGAGTTATGAGCAGCCGCCACGTTCCGACGGTGGCGCGATCATCGGCGCCATTGCGGGCGGCCTGGTGGGCAGCACCGTTGGAAGGGGCAATGGCCGGGTGGGCGCCGCCGCCGTTGGCGCTGCGGTAGGGGCCGTGGTCGGCGACCGCATTGACAATCAAGGCGATTACGCAGTGCCGGTCACTCGCGACGTACAACGCTGCCAAACCGTGAACAACGTCCGCCAGGTCATCAGCGGTTACCAGGTCACCTACCGCTATCATGGCCGAGACACGACCGTCATCCTTCCCAATGACCCGGGTCCGAGAGTTCGCATCGGCGTGGGCATTTCGGGCCGATCGAGCGTCGATGTGATCCCGGCAGTCGCGGTTGTCCCTGCTGCGCCGGTGGTCGAAAACATCGCCTATGTGCATCGTGAGACGGTGCCCTCCTGGCATCACCGACCGCACCACTTTCCGCGGCCGGTCGTGAAAATCTTCGTGGACGGGAATCGCCACGGTCACCACCACCGCCATCACCGCCATCACTGGAAACGAGGTCACGGCCATGACGGTGGGCACTTCGACCGCCCCGACGGTCGGGGCCACCATGGCCGGGGCCACGGCAAAGGGCATAGGGACTAAGCCGACGAGACGTCCCTTATGCAATGAACCTCTACCCCCCACTCCCTCCCTCCGGGCACCGCAAGGTGCCCGTTTTTTATTTGCGCATCGCCCCGGTTGCCGAAGAAAGGCCAATGTAAAATCGGCCCGCAAACAGACCCTTCCGAATTATGTATGTATTCATGCTGAACCCCGCACCCAACACGATTTACCTCAAGGACTACCGACCGCCGGCATTTCTGGTGTCCCGTGTCGATCTGGATGTGGATATCCGCGACGAGCACACCACAGTCAGAGCCATCCTCACTATTTCGCGAAATCCCGCATCCGAGGCTCAGGATGCCCCGCTGGAACTTCAGGGCGACGAACTGGAGTTGCTCTCGATTGCGGTAGACGGCAAGACGCTGGACAACACCCGGTATGCGCAAGCGGCCGAAGGCCTGACCATACCCGCCCTGCCGGCCCAGTGCAGGGTGCACACCATGGTCCGAATTCGCCCGCAGAAAAATACCAAGCTGATGGGCTTGTATGCGTCCAAAGACGGCTACTTCACCCAGTGCGAAGCGGAGGGATTTCGCCGCATCACTTTTTTCCCGGATCGCCCGGACGTGATGGCGCGCTACACGACCACGTTGCATGCCAACAAGAATCAATACCCGCAACTTCTTTCGAATGGCAACCTTGTGCAGCACGGCGACGACCCGGGCGGTCGGCACTGGGCGAAATGGGAAGACCCATTCCCCAAGCCAAGTTATCTGTTTGCGATGGTGGCGGCGAAACTCGACAAGCTGGAAGATCACTTCGTCACCCGTTCCGGCCGCCGCGTCAAACTTCTTGTATTCGTCGAGCCGGGAAAACTGGACCAGTGCGGCTTCGCGATGCAGGCGCTGAAGAAATCGATGAAATGGGACGAAGACGTGTACGGTCTGGAGCTCGATCTCGACCAGTACATGATCGTGGCGGTCGGCGATTTCAACATGGGGGCGATGGAAAACAAAGGCCTCAACATCTTTAACACGAAGTACGTGTTGGCCCGTGCCGACACTGCGACCGATCATGATTTCATGCTGCTTGACCGGGTGGTGGCCCACGAGTATTTCCACAACTGGACGGGCAACCGGGTTACCTGCCGGGATTGGTTCCAGCTATCCCTGAAAGAAGGCTTGACCGTGTTTCGCGACCAGGAATACGGCGCCGACATGTATTCGCGACCCGTGCAGCGCATTCAGGAAGTGCGCGGTTTGCGCGGGGCACAGTTCCCGGAAGACGCCGGACCCATGGCACATGCGGTGCGACCGGACTCGTACATGGAGATCAGCAATTTCTATACGGCCACGGTATACGAGAAAGGCGCGGAAGTGGTTCGGATGATTCACACGCTGATCGGCGCGCAAAACTTCCGCAAGGGAATGGACCTGTATTTCCAGCGCCACGACGGCCAGGCGGTTCGCACCGAAGATTTTGTGCAGGCGATGCAGGATGCCTCGGGCGCGGACCTTGGCCAATTCAGACGCTGGTACGACCAGGCCGGCACCCCGGTGCTGGAAGTCTCCGGCCATCACGACGCCGCGACACGGCGCTATACCCTCACAGTGAATCAATCCTGCCCGCCCACGCCGGGGCAGACGGAGAAACTTCCGTTTCATATTCCGTTCGCATTGGGCCTGGTGGATGCGGATGGCAGGGATATTGCGTTGGGTCTGGAACGGGAAACAGGCAACCCGGGCACAACCCGAGTGTTGTCGGTGAAGGAATCGATCCAGTCGTTCACCTTCGTCGATGTTCCCCAGCCGCCGGTTCCGTCTTTGCTGCGAGGGTTTTCCGCACCGGTGAAGTTGCGTTACGAATACAGCGACGCAGAACTCACGCACTTGATGGCGCATGATTCTGACGCCTTCAATCGATGGGAGGCTGGACAACGCCTGGCACTGAATCTGTTGTTGCAGGCAATCGCCGAGGTCCGTGCCGGCCGGCCTGCCAGGTTCCCCGAAAGTTTCGTCCACGCCTTCGCCAAAGTGCTTGCCGACGCGGCGGCCGACCCGGCCTTCGCCGCCGAAGCATTGTCCCTGCCGTCCGAAGGTTATCTTGCCGAGCAAATGGACGAGGTGGATCCTGACGCCATTCACTCGGTACGGGTGGCCTTGCGCAAGCACCTGGCCACGAAACTCCAGGACGCATTGCTAGACGGATACGCAAACTCCACCACGCCTGGCCCTTACAGTCCGGATGCAGATTCGGCGGGACGCCGGGCGCTGCGAAATCTCTGCCTGTCCTATTTGATGGAACTTGACGACACGGATATCCGCGCGCGTTGTCTGCGCCAGTTCGATTTTGCCGACAACATGACCGACGCCATGGCCGCGCTGGCGGCGCTGGCCAACGCCGATTGTGCGGAGCGCGTTCCCGCACTCGGGCGCTTCTACGAAAAATGGAAAGACGAAGCACTGGTGCTCGACAAATGGTTCGCGGTGCAGGCCGGTGCCCGCCTGCCGGGTACGCTGTCCCGGGTCCGGGAACTCATGAACCACCCGGACTTTTCTCTCAAGAACCCCAACAGGGTGCGATCGGTCGTCGGCACCTTCTGCCAGGGTAATCTAAAGCACTTTCACGCGGCGGACGGTTCCGGATATGCATTTTGTGCCGACCAGATCATCGCACTCGATCCCCTCAACCCGCAGGTGGCCGCGCGACTGGCACGCGCCTTCGACAGATGGCGCAAGTTTGATGGCGGCCGCCAACACCATGCGAAAACCGCACTTGAACGGATTCGTGCCACTGCGGGGCTTTCGAAGGACACCACTGAAGTGGTGGCCCGAGCACTGAGTTGACCGAAACGAGGTTGAGGGATTCATGAGCATTAAGATTTACCACAATCCTCGCTGCGGAAAGAGCCGCGGCGCGTTGGCCATCCTCGAAGAAAAAGGCCTGGCATACGAAGTTGTCGAATATCTCAAGACTCCGCCGACGAAAGAAGACTTGCGGACAATCGTCAAGAAACTGGGTATCCGGCCCGAAGCCCTGGTGAGAAAAAGCGAGGACGTCTACAGGGAGAAATTTTTGAGCAAGACGATGAGCGACGAGCAGTGGCTCGACGCTATGGCCGCGCATCCCATCCTCATTGAGCGCCCCATCGTCGTTAGCGGCGCGCGGGCCGTGATCGGCCGGCCGCCTGAAAAAGTGCTGGCGCTTTTTTAGTTCACCACCGACACGACCGCGACTGGATCGCGGTCTGGCTCGAAGCCTTTTTCCTTCATGTAGAGCGACAACACCGCGTCCATGCTGGCGGCGTGTTTTTCGAACCACTCGGCAACCGCCTTTGCCAGTACCGGCCCGAAGCGGGTTTCGCCAGCCTGCGCGCGCACCCGGACTTCTCGCGCCACCTGCATCACACTTTCGTGCTCGTCCACGTGGCATTGCAATGGGGGAAACGCCAGGTTCTGCATCCAGCGTTGTTCCTGCGCAAAGTGCGCCTCGGAATGCGCGATAAATGCATCGAGCACGGGTAGCAAACCATCCGTAGGTGCATCGGCAAGCCGATTGAGCAGTTCCACGAATTCCCTGTGGGTCTCATCCATGACCCCCCGATCCAGCATCAGGGATTCATTCCATTCCATGACTGGCACGATAGCCTCCAAATAGCTGTTTTTCCTATTGTATCCATTTGCCAGATAGCACCGGTGAATAGGATCTGGAAATTTCTGGCAATTTAGAATGCTGCACCGCACGGCGAGCATTTTGCTATGCGTATGTCATCCGTAACTCGAACTGGAGTAATTTAGTCGCGGGCGAAGTTTGGTACTCGTCACACGGTGTGCCGGACCGTCCATCCATGTCCAAGAAACAACGGGGGAAACAATGAAAAAGAATCGCATATCGCGCAGCACAGTCCTTCTCGCCCTTTCCGCAGTCATTACCGGGCCCGCACTCTCCGCAGAGGTCAAGCCGGTCGGCGAATTCGGATGGTTTGGTGTCGGCAAGGCGTACGAAATGACCAAGGGCCATTTCTTCTGGGTAGGGGAATTCAGCGGTACATTTTTCAGTGACAAAGGCGAGAACGGTCCATTCCATCGCGCGGGCGTGAAGTGCCCCGGTTGGTTGGACATGAATTTCAACAGCGGGAAAAGTAAGGGCGGTGGTACCTGCATCGTTACCGATTTGCAGGGCGATCAGGCTTACATGAGCTGGAGCAATGCCGGCACCCCGGGGCCCGGCGGACAGGGGCCGGGAACCTTTGAATACACCGGCGGCACCGGAAAATATGCCGGCATCAGCGGCAAAAGCACTTTCGTCGGCGTTACCCAGGTCAACTGGTCCGACGGCACCGCTTCGGGTTATGCCACCTGGAATCGCTGATCGCGGAACCTTGTCAGTGCAAGTGTTGTAACTCTCCTCCTTGCTCGATATCCGGAAACGGCTCCCGTTTCCGGATTTTTTTGCCCGACCCGCGAGTGTGGTCTGTCTCCGGGTATCCAACCAGATTCGCGTTTACTGCGTAGTTTTCCACAGCCCTGGTCACGCAAGGCACATCAGCCGGGGCGTTGGCGTCCGACATGGGATTCCCCGGGGACTTACCGGGGATTTGAATGCTGGCGTCGCCGGCAGCGTTCCCGTAGGGTAATGATAAATACCCCGACCGCCACAGTGGTCTCCATGCCACCCGGATCAAATTGCGCCGATGCCTGAACTGCCGGACATCACGGTATACGTCGAAAGCCTTTCTCCCCGGATCGTGGGGACAAGGCTGAAACGCGCTCGACTGCCTAGTCCTTTCGTTCTGCGCACCGCCGTCCCACCGATCACTTTCGCGGAAGGCAAGGCTGTCGTCGGCGTGCGAAGGATGGGCAAGCGCATCGTGATCGCCTTCGAAGGCGAATTGTTCCTGGTCATTCATCTCATGGTGGCCGGCCGGTTCCGCTGGATTGACACGGGCGCCAAATCCCCGGGTCGGGGTGTGCTCGCCATTTTCGAATTTGATCGGGGTACGCTGGTGCTGACCGAGGCGGGAACGCGACGCCGCGCGTCGATGCATCTGATTTCAGGTATCGCGGCCGTCGATGCGTTGCATGCCGGCGGCATCGAAGTCGAGGATCTGGATTTGCAAGCGTTCCGTCAACGCCTGAAATCCGAAAACCACACCCTCAAGCGCGCCCTGACGGACCCGCACATCTTCAGTGGCATCGGCAACGCCTATTCGGACGAGATCCTCCATCGCGCCAGACTCTCGCCGGTCGCCCAGACGCAAAAACTCCCGGACGAAGACACGACGCGGCTCTATTGCGCGGCGCGAGACACCCTGGAGGAATGGACCAAACGCCTGCGCGCGGATACCGGGGGAGGATTCCCGGAAAAGGTGACCGCATTCCGAGAGGGCATGGCAGTACACGGGCGTTTCGGAAAACCCTGCCCGGATTGCGGCGCACCGGTGCAGAGAATTGTCTACGCCGACAACGAAACCAACTACTGCGCCCGCTGCCAGACCGGCGGGAGAGTCCTTGCCGACCGGGCGTTGTCGCGGCTGCTCAAGAAAAGCTGGCCGAAAACCCTGGACGATCTGGAGTGACCCGATTCCCAAATTACGGATGTCATTCCTGCAGTACCTTTTTCAGCATCGATACCGGCAGCGCCTCAACACCGCGCCCGAGCGGATAGCGCTCTTTTCCCGGATAGACAAAATAGGCCGCACCAGGTTTGATGTCGGCGATGCCCGACCAGAATCCTTTCGAGGGCTGGGGCGCCGACGTGCGTTTGATTTCCAGCGCGATGCGCCTGCCGCGCGGGCGTTCCAGCACCAAGTCGATTTCCGCGCCAGCAGCGGTACGAAAAAAACTTGCGCCGGTCTGTGCGCCGTACGCGGCGAGCGCCTGTTCGATGACCCAACCTTCCCATGAGGCGCCCGCGACCGGATGGCCGAGCAGATCGTCATGCGCGCCAATGCGCAGCAGCGCATGCAACAGGCCGCTGTCGCGCAGATAGATTTTGGGGCTTTTGACCAGGCGTTTCTTGAGGTTCGCGGCAAACGGCGGCAGTTGCCGGACCATGAACGTATCTTCCAGGGTATCGAGGTAATGCTTCGCGGTTGGCGCGCTGACGCCCAGGCTGCCGGCGATTTTCGAGGCGTTCCACAATTGCCCATGGTAATGGGCGAGCATCTCCCAGAATCGCCGCAGCGCCGTTGCGGGGATGCGCACGCCCAGCGCGGGCAAATCTCGTTGCAGATGGGTGTCGATGAACGCTTCGCGCCACGCGAGCGAGCGCGCGTTGGAAGGCGCGAGAAAGCTGCCGGGAAAACCTCCGCGATGCCATAGCGTGGCAAGACTCTCGGACGTCCCCGCGGCCGCCTCGCTCATCGTGAAAGGGGAAAGTTCGTGGTAAACGATACGTCCCGCGAGGCTTTCGGACGCCTGCCGCGACAGATCCGGCGATGCCGATCCGAGCAGCAAAAAGCGGCCGTTTCTACGCTTCGCATCCACCAGGCTGCGCAGCACCGGAAACAACTCGGGGCGGCGCTGGATTTCATCGAGAATCACCAGACGGTCTGCCAGCGGCTCCAGGTACAGCTCCGCATCGGACAGTTTCGCCGCGTCCGATGGCCGCTCCATGTCGAGATAAACCGCGCGCCCAAGTTTGCGTGCAACCGCGCGGGCGAGCGTGGTTTTGCCCACTTGCCGTGGGCCGACCAGCGCAACCACAGGGAATTGCCGCAGAGAAGCCAGCAGAACGGGTTCCAGATCGCGTTTTATCATCCACGCATATTAAATGGCAGACTTTTAATATACAAGGATATCTTTCTTGTCTCCACAGCCGGTTTCTTCCCAATTTCGTCCCGCTGCACCAAAGCCGCCGATAGGATGGTCTATTCGATGGCTTTCGGCAGGTACCATCTGGGGATACTCAGTGCCTATGCTCACGCCCGGCTCCTTTTGCAGGAATAGATGCTGGTGCGTTTGCCCGCCTGGCAGGCACGTACCAGGATATCCTCGCCGACCGGGCATTGTCTCGGCTGCTCAAGAATAGCTGGCCAAAATCTCTGGATGATCTGGAGCAATAACCCGAGCACCCGAATTTGCGCGCTACGGCGCGGGCGAACGTCGCTTTTCTTGACTTGCCGCGGGCATACCAACGCAACCACGGCGAACTACCGCTGCAACGTCAGAAGCCCGGATTTCAGATTGCGCTTTACCATCCATGCAAATTGAGATGACCTGTGACGGTCGTCGTGCGGCACGGCCCGCAATCGCCTGCGATAACTCGCCGACTAACAGCGAGCGAAGCGCTGCTGTTGGTCGGTCGGGTTCATCGAACAGTCAGGCACCGAATCCACGAAAACGCGGCGGGAGCCGCAGAGACACACTGGACCGATGCTGCTACCTGCAGTTGCCACCCCATTTCGATATTGCCATCTTTTCGTCAGTTCTGACGTCCTGAAACCAGCCGGAGTGTGATTTGCCTGCGAACTTCCCGGTCCCCGCCGTGCTTTTCCACACTCCCTTGTCGGCCCCGGCGGCCTGGGAGAATTCAATGCTTTGCGTATCGCCATCCTTGTCACGCCTCGCGCAGTACCCGGACACGCGCACTTTTCCATCGGGCGTACTGAGCGCTGCTCCCGAGCATTCGCCAGTGGTGAGGTGGTAAATCGAGTCATCACTCGTCACCATGCTCGCTTGTCGAAATACAGTTAGCGTATGCCCCTTGCCCAGATCCAGGGTCTCCATATATGTGGCCATCAGGTTGTCATAGCCGGTGCAATTATCTGCGCTGTGCGCGAAGCCCGCGATCACCAAACTGCTTCCAAACACGCATATGCCCTTCAACAACTTGGTCGTTCTCATTGTGACCTCCCGAATCATGAATTTGGGACCGTCTCCGTAGTGCCTCAAGGTTCCTTGACCGCGGCCCCATGGTGTCAAGGAGCGTGAACAACTTTCGCCTGAAGGCGAGGGTTTGGGTCCCCTACCGGGGACTCCAAACTAGTACTCGATGGTCTCCCGCCCTTCCTCGCGCGGGGAATCCTTTTAAGGGGTTATTCGGTTGGCATTTCGGGGACCAAAGATAGCACCGCAGGCGAGCGTGGTTTGTGTACTATTCCCGCTCAGGATGTGAAGTATTCACACCAGCCGTACGCGTCGATTCAACCGGGGGCCGCATGAACGACACTTCGTCGTCCAGCCGCAAGTTGGCTGCAATCCTTGCCGCCGACGCGGCCGGCTATTCGCGCCTGATGGCTGCGGACGAAGCCGGAACGATCACGGCCCTCAATGAAGCCCGGGCAGTTTTCCGCCGACACATCGAAAACCATCGCGGCCGAGTCGTCGATACTGCCGGCGACAGCGTGCTGGCCGAGTTCTCCAGCCCAATTGAAGCCGTCGGCGCCGCGTCCGCCATTCAGCAGGACCTGGAAAAGCTCAACGCAGAGTTACCCGAGGAGCGCCGTATGCAATTCCGCATCGGTATCAATCTTGGGGATGTGATTGAAGACAAGGGCGCCATCTATGGCGACGGAGTCAACGTTGCCGCCCGCCTTCAAGAGCTCGCGGACGCGGGCGGTATCTGCATTTCCGGAACCGTGTTCGACCAGGTCGAGGGCAAGCTGCCGCTCTCCTTTAAGTCCATCGGCGAGCAGCGCGTCAGGAAATTGAGCAAGCCGGTACGGGCCTACCAGACTGAGCACGGCCATCGAAAGCGACGGACACGCAATATGCGTTTGTTGGCCGCAATAGGAATCGCTATCTGCGCCGCTGGCTTGGCCATTGACGCTCTATGGCTTTCCCGGTCCGCGCCGGCACCTGCTGCGGACCCTGCCTATACCATGCCTTCGGGACCGGTCATTGCAGTGCTACCTTTCACCAACCTAAGCGGCGACCCGAAGCAGGACTACTTTTCCGATGGCCTGACTGAAGACATTATTACCGAGCTTGCACGATTCAAGGATTTTTACGTTCTGGCCCGAAATATCACTGCGCAATACAAGGCGCAGCCCGTTGATATTGCCGACGTTGTCCGCAAGCTCGGTGCCCGATATGTGCTCGAAGGCAGTGTGCGGCGGGCGGGACATCAGGTTCGTATTACAGCCCAGTTGATAGACGGGCCAACCGGAACCCATATCTGGGCGGAAAAATACGACCGGGACATGCATGACATTTTTATTTTGCAGGACGAGATCACAAATAGAATCGTGGCAACCATTACGGGTGGAAGCCAAAGCGTACTGCGTAGCGCAGCACGTGCCTCCGCTGGGATGAAAGACTCGGAGCAGCTCAAAGCCTATGAACATGTATTGCAAGCGGGAGCGTTTACCGCATTCTGGTCCCTGGAGAACTACAGGCTTGCAAAGCGCCATCTGGAAAAGGCCATTGAACTGGCCCCTGGCTTCGCCCGCGCACGCCATGTGTATGCCTATACATTGCTCTTGGGATGGATATCTCATTTCGAAGAATCTCCAGCACCGCCGGTGGAGATCATCCGCAACGCCGTCAAGTCGGTGGAATTGGACCCCGGTGATTACCGTGCGCAGCGGACGGCGGCGGTCGGCTACTTCTTCTCCAAGCGGCTCGAACTGTTCGATCACCACGCCAGGCTGGCACTGGCAGCCGGCCCGAACGACGCCGAAATGCTGGCCGAACTTGGAGCGCTGTATACGTTTACCGGGCAATGGGATCGCGGTGTAGCTCTTGTTATTAAGGCCAACAATCTCAATCCAGCTACCGCATCCGGCTGGTATCACTCCGCGCTTCACTATGATTTTTTCCGGAAGGGACAGTTTCGCGAAGCGCTGGAAATAGTAATGGCGCATCATGAGCAGCACATCCTGCACACCCAGTGGAAATACGTCGCCGCCTATGCAGAGTTGGGAGAGATCGGGAAAGCCCGCGAGCATTTCGAGAAGTGCCGCACAATCGATCCGACCTGGTCTGCCGATCGGATGGGGGAGGAACTGCGGCTGTGGAATCTACCCGAACCGTTGATCAAGCAATACCTGCAAAGCTACGCCAAGGCCGGATATTTCACCACACAGAAGCTCTAACGACGGATTACCAACTACCAGTTCGGCGGAATCTTCTTCAGAATGACAATGCGCCGGCCTTCCAGAGAAATGTAGTTCCCCGCCACAAGGTCATGCATGATCCGGCTGACCATCTCACGAGAGGCGCCGATTCGGTTCGCGAGATCCTGTTGCGTGAGTTTCTGGTCGATGATCAGGACGCCATCTTTCTCATTGGCCAGGGAATAGAGCGTTTTCACCAATCGACCAAATACATCCAGCAGTGCCAGGGAACGCACGCTCTCGGTAAGCATGCGCACCCGCGTTGACAGTCCTTTCAAAAGCGCGAGAGATATCTGTGGGCGCTCGCGAATGGTCTCTTGCAGTTGCGCCTTGGTAACGATCATCACCCTGCAAGATTCGAGCGCGGCGACAGAAGAGGATCTTGGCGCCTCGTCGAACAATGCGAGTTCGCCAAAGTATTCTCCGGGACCTTCCGTCGAAAGCACGACCTCCTTGCCCTTTTCATCGCTCAGATACACCTTGACCGCACCCGACTGAATCAGGAAAAGTGAGTTGCCTTCGTCGCCTTCGTTGACGATGACGGCGCCCTTTGGATAGGTACGCGTGGCGGCACGCTCGGTGAGAATCCCGATGTCGTCGTCCGTCAGCCCGCCGAATACCGCTACTCCCTTGAGCATGTTTCCCTCCGAAATTCGTATTGCTTGCGCCGCCGAATGCGTGCGGGTAAAAATTTGCCATTCATCCCACCTCCCCGGCGACGCCGGTGAACAGAATCGGGGGGTGGGTCGCAGCGCGTCGAGCATTGATTTTCGTTCGTTTATTCCTTGAACACGGTGCTCAAATCCCGCACCGGAATAACCTCAACATTCTCGGCAAGCGGGTATGCGTTTTCCACCGGGGCCACTACATAGGCACGCTCGACTTTCGTGTCTTCGAGCGCCTGCCAAAAACCTTTGGCGGGTTTCGGCGCGACCGAAAACTTTATCTCAAATCCGACGCGGCGCCGGCCATGACTCACCAGCACGTCGAGTTCGGATCCAGCGGCCGTCCGGTAGAAAGTAATGTCGGCCCCGGTCGGGGCGCATGCAACGATTTGCTCCAGAACAAATCCTTCCCAGGACGCACCGGAGCCCGGATGTCCCTGCAAATCCGAGACATCGCGTAAATTCAACAGTGCGTGCAACAGACCACTGTCGCGAAGATAGATCTTCGGTGCCTTGATCAATCGCTTGCCTATATTCATAAAATGCGGCTCCAGGCGACGCACCATCATTGTATCGATCATGATGTCGAGGTAACGTGCGACGGTGGTATGTGCGATGCCGCCCAGGGCGCCGCCAATTTGGGAAGCGTTGAATAACTGCCCGTGCAGATGCGCGAGCATCCGCCAAAATCGATACAGGGTTTCCGACGGAACACCCACACCAAGCTGCGGCAGATCGCGCTGCAGAAAAGTGCCGATGAAATCGTCGCGCCAAATATAGGATTGCACATCATCGGGCGCCGTGTAGCTCAGCGGAAATCCGCCGCGCAGCCATAGCTTTTGCAAGCCCGCCATGTTGGCCGGCACCTCCCTAGCTCTAAACGGCGTCAATTCCAGATAGCCCACGCGGCCCGCCAGGGACTGTGAACTTTGCCTGAGCAGTTTTCCGGAAGCCGATCCCAGCAGCAGGAAGCGGCCCGGACTGCGCGCGGCGTCAATCTCGGGCCGCAAAGCGGAAAAAATCTCCGGCATGTTTTGCACTTCATCCAGGACGACAAGCCGATCGCGCAGACGCGCAAAGAAAATACTCGGCTCGCCAAGCTGCGCGCGATCGGACGGTCGTTCCAGATCGAGGACAACCGCCCCTTTGTGCTCGGACGCTATTTGTCTCGCCAGAGTGGTCTTACCAACCTGGCGCGGACCCAATAGGACGACGCCAGGATAGAAACCCAGGCGTCGACGCAGCTCTTCCGCGAGGAATCGATCGATCATTCTTGCATTTTGAGCGATGAGCGCTCATTTCGCAATGACATATCGTCCTCCGGAGACCGCCTTCGACGGGCCTAAGCGCCTAACTCGATATCCGAGAGTGACGCCGACCGGGTACCCGGAAGCGCCCTGTTGTCTGCGGCGTGATAGGTAAATACAGCGGCGAACTTGGTTTTCCCGGTGAGATTGCGGCCAGCGGCATGCAGCGTGCGGCAATGGAAGAACAGCACGTCCCCTTCGCCAAGTGCGGCCGCCACGCGTAACGCGAGAATCTCGCGGTTATCCTCGATGTCGTCCCGGAAGAATCGGGCATTGTCATAGCGATCCCGCGAAAACTCGATCTTGTGCGTTCCGGGCACCAACCACAGGCAGCCGTTCTCGATCCCTTCGGTACCGAGCGCCAGCCATACCGACACCAGATCCGGCTTTTCGAACGACCAGTAGCGGATGTCCTGATGCCAGCCCGTGGCGCTGCTGAAAGCCGGATTCTTGGTCATGACGCAGTTGTGATGGGTCTGGGAAAGCGCCACGTCAGGTCCGAGCAATTGCCGCAGTCGTGCAGAGATTTCCGGAGCCCGCGCCCAATCCCGGAACAAATCATCGCGCGCATAGGCCTGCAACAGCCGGCGCACGGTGTCTCCGCCCGCCGCCTCCAGCGAGTCTGGTGAGCCGGGATATCGGACCTCGGCTTCGTATTCCAGCGGTTGAATTCTGTCGACCAGATGCCTTTGCGCCACCGCCATCATGCGTTCGCATTGTTCGCGGGACGCCAGTCCGCGCACGATGAGAAAACCGTCGCGGTCGAATTGACCGATCTGTTGCGGGGAAAAAAGATTCAATGAGTTGAGGAATGCGGATTGGTGACAGGGTTTTGTCCCCTCACCTGTCACTCGTCACCCGTTCACCCATTCACGCTATTGCGTTATTTCTCATCGATGCTGGGCGTTGATTTTTTCCAGTACTGCGGCACCGGGGCAAAGATCTTTCTCGGTAAACCGGTTGAACGCGGTATCCGCCGTATTGAGGTGGGCATGCAGATCTTCGGGTTGCGGATCGACGAAAAGCAGGCCGGTGACGAGTTCACCTTGCGCCTGATGCGAGGCGATGTAATTCATCGCCGTGACGCGGCTGGTGGGGTCGTATTCGGCGTGGGTTTTTCGCAACCGCAGCACTGTGCCGTCATGCTGAGGGACGCTGATGACTTCGCCGTCCTTGTAATCCACGCCGATTGCGTCGCGGCTGGGCCAGAAGTCGAGCCGGTTGACCGCTTCGTTGTGCTCGCGCACATAGTCGTAGCTCTTGGTGCTGCCGGCGTGATTGTTGAATGCGACGCACGGGCTGATGACGTCGATGAACGCCGCGCCCTGGTGGGCAATCGCCGCCTTGACGAGCGGCACGAGCTGCGCCTTGTCCCCGGAAAAGCTGCGGGCGACGAAGGTAGCGCCCAGCAAGAGCGCAAGGGATACCGTATCCACCGGCGAATCGCTGTTCACGACACCCCGCTTGGATTTAGACCCCTGGTCCGCGGTGGCCGAAAACTGGCCCTTGGTCAAACCATAAACGCCATTGTTCTCGAGGATGTAGGTCATGTTCACGCCGCGGCGCATGACATGCGCAAACTGCCCGAGGCCGATGGAGGCCGAGTCGCCATCCCCCGAAACGCCGAGGTACAGGAGGTCGCGGTTGGCCAGGTTCGCCCCGGTGAGGACCGAAGGCATGCGGCCATGGACAGTATTGAAGCCATGCGAATTGCCGAGAAAATAATCGGGCGTCTTGGAAGAGCAGCCGATGCCGG
>JBJXFN010000126.1:0-13653 GCA_046155535.1 Burkholderiales bacterium | reverse complement strand
CCTGGGTTAAGATGGCGTCGAGTACGGCATCCGAAATCTGGTCGGCCACTTTGTCGGGATGACCTTCGGAAACCGATTCGGAAGTGAAAAGGAAATCGCTCATTTGCGCTCACCATGACTGATTCTGAAAGGTCGGTCAGCATAACAAAAAGTCTCGGGGCAACAAAGCCGTGAGCGAAACGGGTCCGGCACGATGAAAGCATTGTTGCGGCTGCTGGCCAGGTTGCCGCTGTCCTGGCTGCATGCCGCTGGCGCGCTGATGGGGCGGCTGGTGTATCTGCTGTCTCCGGATTATGGCGCACGCTTGCGCGAAAATCTGTTTCTCAGTCGCCTCTGGGGCACCGAAAGCGAATATCGGAAACTTTTGCGCAGTGCCGTCCGAGAATCGGGAAAAGCCGCGCTGGAACTCCTTGTCGTGTGGTTCCGTCCAATGGAAAAGGTGCGCGCGTTGGTCTCCTGCAACGAGTCGCTGGACCCGATTGTGCGCGCGGAAGCTCGCCAATCCGGCGTGATCTACCTGACTCCGCATCTGGGGTGTTTCGAAATAACCGGATTTTGGCTGTCGCAACGAGGGCCGCTAACCGCCTTGTATCGCCCGCCAAAAATGCGCCTGCTGCAACCTTACATCGAGGCGGGCCGTCTTCGCGGAAATCACCGCCTGGCGCCCACCAACCTCGGCGGGGTGCGCACGCTTCTGAAAGCACTCAAACGCAAGGAGGCCATCATGATTCTGCCGGACCAGGCGCCGGGATCGGGAGAAGGGGCGTGGGCGGAATTTTTTGGACGCCAGGCCTACACCATGACCCTGGTCGGGCGCCTGGTGGAAGCCACCGGTGCGCCGGTAGTCATGATCGCCGCGCAACGCCTGCCCGGGGGCCGGGGTTACACGCTGCATCTGTCGTCCGTGGAACAGAATCTGTGCGGCAATGAAGGGCCGCGCAATCTGAACCACGCGATTGAATCGTTCGTGCGTCGCATGCCCGACCAGTACGTCTGGAGTTACAACCGATACAAGATTCCGGCGGGCGTCAAGCCGCCGGACACTTCGACACCCCCGCGATGTTGACGCGTCTGATGCTTCTGCTGGTCAGGGTCTTTTGCATGCTCCCCCTGAGCGTGCTGGCGCCGATCGGGCAAGGACTGGGGATCGCCATCTACCTGTTTGCTCGGGAACGCCGCCACGTGGCGCGCGTGAACCTGCAGCGTTGTTTTCCTGAATGGAGCGCAGAACAGCGGCAAAAAATCATCCTCGCGCACTTCCGTGCCACCGGGCGCGCGCTTCTCGAGCAGGGCATTCTCTGGTGGGCATCGAAAGAACGCATCGAGCGGCTGGTACGCATCGAGGGCGCCGACATCCTCGACAAGGGGAGGGACAAACCGGTCATTGTTCTGGCGTTTCATTTCCTGGGACTTGAGATGGGAAACATCCGGTTGTCTGCGCAATACAGCGGCGTCAGCGTTTATTCCAATCAGAAGAATCCCGACTTCAACCGCCTGCTGTTGCACAGCCGTACACGTTTTGGCCATTCTCTATTGTTGTCGAGACAGGACGGCATCCGCCCGGTTATCAAAGCAATGCGCCAAGGTCGATCATTGCTGTATCTGCCCGACCAGGATTTTGGGCCGAAGGACGCGATTTTTGCGCCGTTTTTCGGAGTACCGGCGGCAACGGTTACCGGACTTTCACGCCTGGCGCGACTGACCGACGCGCGCGTTGTGCCCTTCGTCACCCGGCAATTGCCCGGCGCACAGGGTTACGTCGGGCGGTTTTATCCGGCCTGGGAAAATTATCCGGGAGACAGTGTCGAAGCCGATACCGTCAGAATGAACCAGTTCATCGAGCAACGGGTTCTTGAAATGCCCGAGCAATATTTCTGGATGCACAAACGTTTCAAAACCCGGCCGCCGGGAGAAGCTTCCTTTTATTGACATGTTCGCGAACCCGCCGATGGAAAAAATCTGTGCGCTGCTCCGGCAATCACACGCCATCGCCGTGGTGGGCCTGTCGCCCATTCCCACGCGGCCCAGCCATCGGATTGCGCGCGGGCTGCAAAGTCGCGGCTTTCGGGTGTTCCCGGTGCGTCCGCTGGTCGCAACAGTTTTGGGCGAAAAAGCCTACGCCCGCCTAACCGAGGTGCCGGCCCCGATCGATCTGGTGAATATTTTCCGCGCCGCCCACGAGCTGGATCCGATTATCGACGATTGCCTCGCACTCGGCCTCCCGCGCATCTGGATTCAGGAAGGCATAATCAATGAACGCGCCGCCGAGCGTGCGCTGGCCGGCGGCATCGAAGTGGTGATGGACCGCTGCATCTGGCGGGACTTGAACGGCGGATGCGCGTGAGTGACCCCGCCATCCCATCCTTCGCCATTTCCGCACTTCGCGAAAACGAAGTGGAAACTCTGGCGCAATTGGCTCGCGAAATCTGGTTGCAGCATTACCCCGGAATCATCACGGTCCGGCAGATAGAATATATGCTGGCGCAGCGTTACTCGGTTGCGTGGATTACCGAACAATTGCGCGAGCCTGCTGTGTGGTGGGACAAACTGGAGGTCGACGGGCTTCTGGCCGGATTTGCCTGCTGCGAGAAAACGCAACCCTGCGGGGACATGAAGCTGGACAAACTTTACGTACACGGACGCTATCGGGGCCGCGGTTATGGCGCTGCCTTGATTCAGCACGCGAGGCAACGAGCGCAGCGCGAGGGTTGCCAGCGCCTTTACCTCCAGGTCAATCGCGGTAATCACGATTCTGTGGGAGTTTACCGGCGTGTCGGATTTGCGATCGAGAAAACTGTGAAAGTCGAAATTGGCGGCGGTTTTGTGATGGACGATTTTGTGATGAGCATGCAGATTTCCGGGACTGGGGCATGCGCCTGAAATTCACGAAGATGCACGGTGCGGGCAACGATTTTGCGGTGATCGATGCCACCCGCGCGCGGGTGGACTTTGATGCCAGCCGCGTCCGGCGTCTTGCCGACCGACATCGGGGCATAGGCTTTGACCAGTTGCTGATCGTCGAACCGGCGCGCAGTGCGGGCACCGATTTCTATTATCGGATATTCAATGCTGACGGCGGTGAAGTCAGCCAATGCGGTAACGGTGCGCGTTGCTTCGTGCGTTTTGTGCATGACAAGGGCCTTTCGGAAAAACGCACGCTGCGCGTGGAGACCGCTGCTGGCATTATCGAGCCGCGCCTGCAAGACAATGGCCAGGTAAGCGTCAACATGGGCGTGCCGAATTTCGAACCGGCTGCGATTCCTTTTCTGGCAGCGGCGCGCGCACCCGCTTATGCGCTTGAAGTACAGGGCAAGACCATTGAGATCGGCGCGGTGTCCATGGGAAATCCACACGCGGTGCAATTCGTGACTGATGTGGAAACTGCCCCGGTGTTGAGCCAGGGACCAGAAATCGAACGGCATCCGCGGTTTCCGGAGCGTGTGAATGCCGGATATCTGCAGGTTATCGACCGGCATCACGTAAAGTTGCGGGTGTATGAACGCGGAGCCGGGGAAACCCTGGCCTGCGGAACCGGAGCGTGCGCGGCTGTGGTGACCGGGATTTTGAATGCACGGCTGGATTCTCCGGTCCGTGTGGATACGCGGGGTGGGCGCCTGGAAATTGCCTGGGCCGGCCCGGGCAATTCGGTCATCATGACTGGTCCCGCACAGTCGGTGTTCGAAGGCGAAATGGAAATCTAAAAAAATGAGACCTGAAGACGTTGCACGGTATTTGAAAGACCATCCGCAATTTTTTGAAGACTATGCGGAGATGATTGCCGAAATCCACATTCCGCATCCGCACGGCGGGCGTGCTATTCCTCTGAGCGAGCGCCAGATCATCAGCCTGCGCGAAAAGAATCGGCTGCTGGAAGACAGAATGCGGGAATTGGTGCATTTCGGCGAGGAAAACGACGCAATCGGTGAACGTGTCCATCGCGCGGCGATCTCCCTTTATCGTCCGGATACGCTTGAAGATCTGCTCCTGGCGTTGCATCGTTGCCTGTTGGAAGACTTCTCGGTCCCGCAGGTTGCGATACGCCTGTGGAAGGAGGGAGATTCGCCGTCGCTACCGGAGTTCAGTCCGGTGGGAGCGGAAACCCTGGCGTTTGCACAAAGTCTCGCCCAGCCTTATTGCTGCCCGCGGCCGATGTTCGAGACCGGCGCCTGGTTCCACGAAAGCGCGGAAACGCTGCGTTCCCTGGCCTATGTGGCGCTGGGCGCTGAGCAGCGGTTTGGACTGCTGGTACTCGGCAGTGAAGACGAGAAGCGGTTTTATCCGGAAATGGGGACGCTGTATCTAAAGCGGCTGGGTGAGTTGGCGAGTATCGCCCTGTCGCGTTTTCTATAGAGACCCGTCATCAAAAACACCTCGTCCGCCACGGCTCCAGACGCTGCGCAAGCGCGCTATCTGAAGGGGTTCCTGGCTTCCCTCCAGGAAGAACGCCGCCTGTCTCCGCATACGGTCGAAGCGTATGAACACGACGTGCGTCTGCTCCTGGATTTGGCGGGAAATGTCGCGCTCGACAGACTCGAGAACCCTCAGATCCGCCGTTTCGTTGCACAATTGCACGGCAGCGGACTCGGGGCCAAGTCACTGGCAAGGATACTGTCTGCGTGGCGTGGATTTTTCAAACATCTGGCCCGGCACCACGGTATCGTCGCCAATCCCTGCACGGGCGTGCGGGCACCTAAATTTTCCAAGCCGCTACCCAAGGTGTTGTCGCCGGACGAAACCAAACAACTATTGGGTTTTACCGGTGACGATCCGATGACGGTGCGAGACCGCGCCATGTTCGAGTTGTTCTATTCCTCTGGCCTGCGTCTTTCGGAATTGGCCTCCCTGAAACCGGGGGATCTGGACCGCAACGATGCCACGGTGAGGGTTCTGGGCAAAGGCAACAAGACTCGCGTGGTCCCCGTGGGACGCTTTGCCATGCAGGCATTGCATGCCTGGGCGCTGCTGCGCGCTGAGATCAGCACCGGGGAAAATGCGCCACTTTTCCTGAATGCTCGTGGCCACCCGATATCGCCCCGCACCATCCAATTTCGACTCAAAGCCTGGGGCATCCGCCAGGGATTGCCCAGCCATGTCCATCCACACATGCTGCGGCACTCGTTTGCCTCTCACCTGCTGCAGTCCAGCGGCGATCTGCGTGCCGTTCAGGAGATGCTCGGACACGCGAGCATTTCCACCACCCAGGTCTATACCCATCTGGATTTCCAGTACCTGTCCAGGATTTACGATCAAACACACCCCCGCGCGAAGCGAAAAAAAGCGGGACTGGAATCGTGAAAGGCAAGGGTCCGGGAGAATCTCCCCGGTTAGTTCTCAAATCCGGCCGGGAAAAATCCCTGTTGCGGCGCCACCCCTGGATTTTTTCCGGGGCAGTGGACCAGATCGAGGACAGCGCGCAGTCCGGGGACACCGTTCGCGTGTTGTCCGCGCGCGGCGAGTTCGTCGCGCTCGCGGCCTGGAGTCCGAAATCCAACATCTGCGCGCGGGTCTGGGACTGGCGTGAAGACACACGGATCGACGCCGGTTTTTTTGCCAGCGCGATCGCCCGCGCAGCGTCGTCACGAAATTTTTCAGGCGACGACGAAAAAACTGTTGCCGGCCGTCTGGTCCACGCGGAAAGCGACGGACTGCCGGGACTGATCGTCGATCGGTACGGTCCGGTCGCGGTCGTGCAATTGCTCACTGCCGGCACCTTTCGGTGGCGCGAGGAAATTGCGGACGCGATCGCGGCTATAACGGGCATCGACGCGGTATACGAACGGTCGGACGCCGACGTTCTTGCGCTGGAAGGACTCGCACCGCGCGTGGGCCTGCTGCGCGGACACCTCGACAGCACGACGGTCGACATCGTCGAAGCGGGGCTCACCTTCCGCGTGGATGTGCAGCACGGCCACAAAACCGGCTTCTACCTCGACCAGCGCGAAAACCGCGCATCGGTGGGCGCGTTGTGCCGAGACCGTGATGTGCTGAATTGTTTTGCCTACACCGGCGGTTTTTCGCTGCATGCGCTCTCCGGCGGCGCACGTTCGGTGTTGTCGATCGAATCTTCTAAAGCGGCTCTCGACGCCGCGCGCAACCATGTGCTTCTCAACAGGTTCGACCCGGCGCGATGCGAATGGGAGCCTGCCGATGTGTTCACCGCGCTTCGCGCCCTGCGCGATCAGGGCCGTCAGTTTGACCTCATCGTCCTCGATCCACCGAAATTCGCCCCGACCGCAGCGACCGCCGAGCGCGCCGCCCGTGGTTACAAGGACATCAATCTTCTGGCGATAAAAATTCTGCGCCCCGGGGGACTGCTTGCCACGTTCTCCTGCTCGGGTGGCGTTTCCGCCGATCTGTTCTGCAAGATTGTCGCGGGTGCGGCACTTGACGCAGGCGCCTTTGCACGCGTCCTTCGGCAATTTCACGCCGCGCCCGACCATCCGGTTTCTCTTGCTTTTCCGGAAGGCGAGTACCTCAAAGGCCTGCTGGTGGAAAAACAATGACGCACACCATCTCGCGAAAAACTACCGAAGTAATTCTGGTCCGACATGGCGAAACCGGCTGGAATGCCGAGGGACGCATCCAGGGCCACCTCGACATTTCCCTGAACAACACCGGCCTCGCCCAGGCCGAAGCAGTCGGTTGCCGGTTTTCGAAGGACACCTTCGACGCGATTTTTTCCAGCGACCTTGATCGCGCCTACCGGACCGCCGTTCCCGTCGCACCTCAGCAGCCGCATGCGATTTCGCGAACGCCGCGGCTGCGCGAACGCCACCTCGGGGTGCTGCAGGGACTCACAACGGCGGAAGCGGAACGCGACCAGCCGCACGCCTGCCGCATCTGGCGCGAACGGGAGGTGGATACCGCTCTGCCAGGTGGCGAATCGCTCGCGCAGTTTCATTCGCGGGTCATCGACTTCGTTACGGACGTCTGCCGCGAGCGACCCGACGGCCGGCTTCTACTGGTGACTCACGGCGGCGTGCTCGATGCGGTCTATCGGCACGCGGTGGGAATGCCTCTCGGCGCCGCGCGTGAATTCCCGATTCTCAATGCTTCGGTAAACGTGATCCGAGTCGCGCCGGGGGGCTGGTCGATCGAATCCTGGGGCGACGTTTCCCACCTGCCTGACGCGCTGACCCTGGACGACACCTGAGTTCTCCGCTTCCGGACCGGCGCATCAGCGGCCGGAAAACTTCGGGCGCCGACCGACGCGCGCTTCGAGCTGCTTCAATTCCTCGTCGGTGTGATTCTTGAATTCCGCCTTGGCCATCATGGCGCCGTCGGTCATTTCGGCATATATCATGGTCGGCGCGTGATAACCGGAGAGCACCAGATGCTTTTCGGCACCGTGCGCATCGGCGACCTCTACCTCACCGTAGCAAGTGCACAAGTATGTCTGGCTGTCGGAAGCCTCCATGTAAATGCCTGTGCCGCGAATGCCGATGGTCGCGGTCGATGTGGTCAAGGTCTTACGGCCACTGCCAAATACTGCGAGAAGGCCTCCAGTGAGCAAACGCAGCCCGGTGAGGACGGATGATCGACCGGCACCCTGAAACTCGACCTCCGAGTCTGGCCGCGTCAGAAAGGCATCCCTGCCGATGACAAGGGTTGCCGACGCTCGGTCGCCCGTCCGAATTCGGTCCCCCGGCCGCACATTGCGATTCTGCCCGAGGCGCTCTCCGTTTATGAATATTTCACCCCGTACGGGTTCGATTCGCCCACCGAATACCGGCACCGGAATGGTGAGCGCGCCGAGCCCGGCGCAGGAATGCGCGATAAATGTCCGACGATTCATGATTGTGTCCTCTGGGAAATCGGTTGGTGTCCGCAATTGCGGGAGCTACATCACGCGCCGGCTAATTCCCGCAGAGATACGTTGCTTAAGTGCTTTCCGGATGTGCGTATTGTCTTCCCGAGCCGGTCGGTAGTAGACTGCGCCGCCATGTTCCCGCGCAAGCTGATTTCACTGTTGATCGTTCCCTTCCTGCTGTTCGCGCAGCTGGGAGCGACTGCGCACGCGGTGTCCCATGCTGGCAAGGAAGCGCCGGCGAACGAGAAACTGCTGCATACGAAATACTGCGGCACGTGTTTCGGATTCGAAAAGTTGTTCCACTCGGCCGATGTCGTTTCGTCATCGTTGCCGGAGCTGGCCGGCGGGTTGGTCCGGTCGGCCGCGCCCGGGGTCGAGTTCCAGCCGCAAAGTGTCATCACCTGCCGCAGCCGCGGCCCCCCGGTTTCCCTCTGAACATTCGGCAGTCGTTTCCGACGCGCTAATTTGCGCGCGTCATGACATTTCCGTTTTCAGAGGAGAAAGACCATGTTCCGCCTATCATGCATGGCGATTTTCGCCATCCTGAGTGTTGTTCCGCTTGCCGCCGCAATCGCCCAGAACGCTGCTCCCGAGACTGCGCCACAAGCGCCCACGACCAGCCCACGCGCGCCGATCGTCACGCAAAACGCATTTAATCCCGCAATTTCACTGATTCTCGACGGCAAGTACCGAAATCTGGAGCTGGATCCGGACGACTATGCCATCGGCGGCTTCGTGCCGGCCGGCGGCCACGGCGACGAAGGCCATGGACACGGCGCCGGCCCGGGCGAACGCGGTTTCAGCATCGACGAATCGGAACTCACGATTTCAGCCAACATCGATCCCTATTTTTCCGGTTACTTCACTGCAGCAATTGTCGACGAGGAGGTCGAAGTCGAGGAGGCTTTCATCCAGAACACCGGCTTTCTTCCGGGCACAACCGTGAAGTTCGGCCGCTTTTTCTCGGCCTTCGGCTACCAGAACGAGCAGCATCCGCACGCCTGGGATTTCGTCGACGCTCCACTGGTGCACCAGGCCTTCTTCGGCGGCAACCTGGCGGAAGACGGATTGCAGGCACGGTGGGTCGCACCGACGCCGATCTTCCTCGAGTTCGGACTGGAAGGCGGCCGTGGAGCGAACTTTCCCGGAGCAGAGAGCGAAAAGAACGGTCTGAACGCCGGAGCCGTGTTCGTTCATGTCGGCGGCGACGTCGGCATCAACAACAGCTATCGGGTCGGGGCGTCCTACCGGAAAACGCGAGCCGCGGAGCGGGAGTACGACGATACGAATTCCCTGGATGAAGAAGTCGAGAACGTGTTCTCCGACGTCGAGAGCTCCATGTGGGGTATCGACGTCGTTTGGAAGTGGGCTATGAATGGAGACCCCTCCACCCGGCACTTCAAATTCCAGGCCGAGTACTTTCATCGCAAGGAAGACGGCAATCTTCAGTACGATGCCGGTGGCGGTTCCACTCAGGGCACTTTGGACGGCAATTTCTCCACGAAGCAAACAGGGTTCTACGTTCAGGGCGTATACCAGTTCATGCCGCGTTGGCGCTTCGGTGTACGCTTTGACCAACTCGATTCAGGCAGCTTCAATTCCGATTTGTTCGACGCCGGATTGACGCGGGACGACTTTCAACTCCTGCGCGATCACAAGCCGAAGCGTAACTCGGCGATGATTGACTTTTCGCCCTCGGAGTTTTCGCGCTTCCGCCTGCAGTTCACCGAGGACCAGGCGCGCTTCGATGCGTCCGACAGCCAGATCTTCCTGCAGTACATTATGAGCCTGGGCGCACACGGCGCGCACAAGTTCTGATTGATCCGCCGAATCCCCCGGACAGGTTCGCGACGGGCCTGTCCGGTGGGACGCGACGAGGAGACATCCATGAAAATGCAGTCCTTAAAAGGTTTGATCGCGGCGGTCCTGCTCCTGACCGGCACGCCGGCACTGGCCGCACTCAATATTTTTGCCTGCGTGCCGGAGTGGGCGGCACTGGCGAAGGAGTTGGGGGGTGACAAGGTTTCGATTTATCAGGCTTCGACCGCCTTACAGGATCCGCATCGTGTGGAGGCGCGGCCGAGTCTGGTGGCCCGGATGCGCAGCGCGGATCTGGCCATCTGCACTGGCGCGGATCTGGAAGTCGGCTGGCTGCCAGTACTGCAGCAGACCGCGGGAAATCGCCGGACCTTGCCCGGTCAGCCGGGCTTCATCGCCGCGGCAGAACTCGTCGACCGGCTTGAAGTGCCGGAACGACTGGACCGCGCCGATGGCGACGTACATCCGGCCGGCAATCCGCATGTACATCTCGACCCGCGCAACATTGCCAGAATCGCGGACGTAATCACGGCACGGCTCGGCCAGATCGACAACGCAAACGCTGCCTACTATTCAACGCGGGGCAAAGACTTCCAGGCGCGCTGGCGCATCGCGATCGCACGTTGGGAATCTGACGCTGCGCTGCTGCGCGGCATGAAGGTCGTCGCCTACCATAAGGGCCTGACCTACCTGTTCCACTGGTTGGGCATTGTAGAAGTGGCCAATCTCGAACCGAAACCCGGTGTGCCGCCGAACGCCGGATACCTCGCGACCCTGGTCGGACAGCTTAAGTCCTCGCCAGCAGAGGCGACCGTGCGTGCCGCCTACAACGACCCGAAGGCGGTGGACTGGCTCCATGACAAAACCGGAATCCCGCGTGTTGACCTTGCGTACACCGTCGGCGGCACGACGGAAGCGAGGGACCTGTTCTCGCTGTTCGACGACAGCATCGCGCGGCTGAAGGGCGCACGCAAGTAGGTATGGGCGATCTCGAGTTCGGCATCCTGCTGCCTGCCCTGATTGCCGGTGTACTGGTTGCCGCGACACATGTCCCGTTGGGCATCCAGGTGCTCCGGCGCGGAATCGTTTTCATCGACATTGCGATTGCGCAGATCGCCGGTGTCGGCGTCGTTGCTGCGAATTTTCTTGGACTCGAGTCGCATGGCGTGGCGGTTCAAGTCTCGGCGCTCGCGGCGGCGCTTGTCGGTGCGTTGTTATTAACCTGGACCGAAAGGCGCTGGCCGGAGGTGCAGGAGGCAATTATCGGCTCGGTGTTCGTGCTCGCCGCCACACTGGAAATTCTGTTGCTCGCCGAAAATCCCCATGGCGGCGAATACCTGAAGGAAATGCTGGTCGGACAGATTCTCTGGGTTGGTTACCCGCAACTCGGCGCGGTTGCGGCCCTGAGCGTTCTGGTACTTGGCGCGTGGTTTGGTTGGGGCGAACGGCTGGGAAGGATCGGCTTCTACTCTTTATTCGGGGTGGCGGTCACTGCCTCGGTGCAGATGGTCGGCATTTACCTTGTTTTCGCAACGCTGATCATTCCTGCTCTCGCCACCCGCAACGCGCGCCGACTGCGTCTGACAAAGGCGTACGCCGTGGCCGGCCTGGGATACGGGGCCGGATTGCTAGCGTCGACTGCTTTCGATCTTCCCACCGGCGCAATCATCGTCTGGACCATGGCGCTTGCGGGAATCGTGTTTGCCTGCCTGCAGCCTGCTGCGGCCCGGCCGGCGCGTGAAGATCACAGTACAATCTCGCCCTGATGTGGCTCGACTAGGCACTTTGGTGCCTGGGATTTTCCCCGGGAACCGGCAGCAACAGATCACCATTCGGCATGAGCGAACCCTTTCACGGCACCACCATCCTCTCCGTGCGGCGCGAAAAATCCGTGGCGCTTGGCGGCGACGGCCAGGTTACCTTTGGCAACATTGTGTTGAAAGCCAGCGCACGCAAGGTCCGACGCCTGTATCACGAACGCATTCTGGCGGGGTTCGCGGGCGGCACGGCCGATGCCTTCACGCTTTTCGAGCGTTTCGAAGCGAAACTGGAGAAACACCAGGGCCATCTGCTGCGCTCCGCGGTGGAACTGGCGAAGGACTGGAGGACCGACCGCATCCTGCGTCGGCTGGAAGCCATGCTGGCGGTGGCCGACCGGGAAACCTCGCTCATCATCACCGGCAATGGCGACGTTGTCGAACCGGAGCTGGGCCTGGTGTCCATCGGCAGCGGTGGCCCGTACGCGCACGCGGCAGCACGGGCACTTCTGGAGAATACCGAGCTTGGCGCTCGTGAAATCGTCGCCAAATCGCTCGCCATCACCGGCGACCTGTGCATCTACACCAACCAGAATCATGTCATTGAAGTTCTCGAGTGAAAGATGAAAGCGTGAACGTGTGAAGCGTAAAGTTTCAAAGAAGATCACTGCCGCCTTGAACACCCCCTGAAGAACACGTTCACCTGTCACTTGTCCCTCGTTACCCGTTACCGAATTCGATGTCTCACATGACCCCCCAGGAAATTGTCCACGAACTGGACAAGAACATTGTCGGTCAGCAGGCCGCCAAACGTGCCGTGGCCATCGCTTTGCGCAATCGCTGGCGGCGCCAGAAAGTCGATGAACCGCTGCGCCAGGAGATCACGCCCAAGAACATTCTGATGATTGGCCCGACCGGGGTGGGCAAGACCGAAATTGCCCGGCGGCTGGCCCGGCTGGCCGAAGCGCCGTTCATCAAAGTCGAGGCCACCAAGTTCACCGAGGTCGGATATGTCGGTAAGGACGTGGATACGATCATTCGCGATCTGGTCGAGACCGCGATCAAGCAGACCCGGGAACAGGAAACCCGCAAGGTCCGGCATCGTGCGGAAGACATGGCCGAGGAACGCATTCTGGATGCCTTGCTGCCGCCGGCCCGTGACGCAGCCTATCAGGTCGTGGAACAGGAACACGACAACACCACCCGGCAGAAATTCCGCAAGAAACTGCGCGAAGGCGAACTCGATGAAAAGGAAATCGAGATCGAAGTCGCCGCAGTGCAGGCACAAATGGAAATTCTCGCGCCACCGGGCATGGAAGATTTGACTTCTCAGATTCAGAATATGTTCCAGAATCTCGGCGGGGCCCGCCGCAAGACCCGGAAACTGAAAATACGGGAAGCCATGAAGCTGCTGAGCGAAGAAGAGGCCGCGAAGCTGGTCAATGACGAGGAACTCAAGCTGCAGGCACTGGCCAATGTCGAGCAGAACGGCATCGTATTCATCGACGAAATTGACAAGATCACCAGCCGCCAGGAGACCTCGGGCGCCGAGGTTTCCCGGCACGGGGTACAGCGCGACCTCTTGCCGCTGGTGGAAGGCACCACCGTGTCGACCAAATATGGCATGGTCAAGACCGATCACATTCTGTTCATCGGCAGCGGCGCTTTCCATCTGTCCAGGCCCTCTGATTTGATCCCGGAGCTGCAGGGCCGATTTCCGATCCGGGTCGAGCTCGAAAATCTTTCAGTCGGCGACTTTGAACGCATCCTCACATCCACCGATGCCTGTCTGACGCGGCAATACCAGGCCTTGCTGGCGACTGAGGACGTCACCCTGAATTTCCGTCCGGAGGGCATCCGCCGCCTCGCCGAGATTGCCTGGCAGGTCAACGAAAAAACCGAAAATATCGGCGCGCGCAGGTTGTATACCGTGATGGAAAAACTCCTGGAGGAAGTGTCTTTCGAAGCAATTCGACACCAGGGAAAATCTATCGTTGTCGATTCCGTCTATGTCGATGCGCGGCTCAAGGATCTGGCACAAAGCGAAGATCTCGCCCGTTACGTTCTATAGTTGGACCCCGCGTGGCAACATCCCGATGCACGCCATGAGAAGAATTTGTGTGTTCTGCGGCTCCCGCAGCGGCGGACGTCCCGAATTTGCGGCAGCAGCACGCAATCTGGGGGCTCTGCTTGCCGGACACAATCTCGGTCTGGTGTACGGGGGCGGCAAGGTCGGATTGATGGGTGTGCTCGCCGACGCAGTGATGG
>JBJXFN010000117.1:0-3666 GCA_046155535.1 Burkholderiales bacterium | reverse complement strand
AACCGTCTGCACAACGCGCAAACGGCCACCGTCCTGGTGACGCATTATCAGCGTCTGCTCAACTACATCCTTCCCGATTACGTGCACGTCATCGAAGGCGGCCGCATCATCAAGACCGGCGACAAGTCTCTGGCGCTGGAGCTGGAGGCGCGCGGATACGACTGGGTGGCGGCGGAGTACAAAGCCAGGGCAGCGGCGTGAGGTGTCCGGAATGAACGTTGCCAGCCCGGCGGATTTCCTGCAAAGACTGTTGTCGGCTTGCACGTTGCAGCCGGCGGCAGCCAATGACTGGCTGAAGAATTTTCGTGCGGCGGCGGTGGAGCGCGCCAACGAACTGACAGTGCCCAGTGTCCGGGATGAGGATTGGCGTTTCACGGATCTGGCGCCGCTGTACAAGTTCCCGCTGCAACCCTCGCGCGAAACGGGTGGCCTGAAGCAAGCAGACTGGCAGGGGCTGGAAGTGCCGGAAGCCGCCCATCGCCTGGTGTTTATTGACGGTTGTTTTTCACCGCAGTGGTCGTTGTTGCCTGCGGCCTCGGGCATCACGGTAGCCAATCTGGCAGAGGTCCCAGCGGCGATCCTGGAGCCCAATCTGGGACAACTTGCCGGCATTCGCGACGATGCCTTCGCCGCCGTAAACACGGCGTTTCTGCAGGATGGGGCCTTTATTCATGTCGCGGCAGATCGCGATGCCGACCGTCCTATCCATCTGTTGTTCCTCGCCACACGCGAGGGAGTGGCGAGTTATCCCAGAGTCCTTGTGCGTGTGGAGCGGGGCAGCAAATGCGTGTTCATTGAAGATTTCGTCGGTAAAGTGGAAGGCGGTTACCTGACAGATGCCGTTGCCGAAATTTTTGTCGAGGACGATGCGGCGATGTCTCACGTCCGGCTGCAGCGCGAATCGCCAGCATCGTTCCATATCGGGAAGACTTCGGTAAGGGTGGCGCCGCGGGGACGTTACGCAGGCTGGTCGGTGGCACTGGGCGGCAGGATTTCCCGCCACAATCTTGGCGTCACGCAGGCTGGAGAAGGCACGGAATTTTCGATGGATGGCCTTGCCTTGATTTCGGGCCGGCAGTTGGCGGATACCTCCAGTGTGGTGGATCATGCTTTGGCCCACGGCCGCAGCCGCCAGTTGCACAAGACGGTGGTCGCGGGCGCCGCCCATGCGGTATTCAACGGCAAGATTTTCGTGCGCAAGGACGCGCAACAAACCGATTCCGGGCAGCAGTCGCGCAATCTTCTGTTGTCGGACCGGGCGCATGTGGACACCAAGCCTCAACTGGAAATATTCGCTGACGATGTGAAATGTGCCCATGGCGCAACAGTCGGGCAACTGGATGAAGACGAATTGTTCTACCTCAAGACCCGGGGACTGTCCGATGCCGCGGCGCGCGGGATGTTGACCTATGCGTTTGCGGCCGAGATTGTGGAACGCATCCCGGTCCCATCCGTGGTGGCGCGCCTGGAACAGGCGATTCTGGACAAGACGCAAACAAAGGAAATTGCATGAGCGCGGTCATTCAAGCGGTCCGGCCGGAGTCGGACATGAATCTGGCACTTGCTCGTGCCGATTTTCCCATTCTCTCCCAGACGATCAACGGCAAGCCGTTGGCCTACCTGGACAACGCCGCCAGCGTGCAAATGCCGTGTCAGGTGATCGACAGGCTGGTGCGTTATCAGACCACCGAACACGCCAATATTCATCGCGGCGTGCATCACTTGTCCGAGGTGGCCACGGCTGCCTACGAAGGCGCCCGCCACAAAATCCGGAAATTCATCAATGCCCGCGAGGACCGCGAGGTGATCTATACCCGCGGCACGACCAATGCCCTGAATCTGGTCATGTATGGTTACGGGCGAGCCTTCATCGGTGCCGGCGACGAAATCATCGTTTCGCAACTGGAACACCACTCCAACATCGTGCCCTGGCAGATGTTGTGTGAGGAAAAGGGCGCCAGGTTGCGGGTGATTCCCTGCAATGACGCTGGTGAACTGTTGCTGGACGATTACCGGAATTTCTTCAATGCCAGGACCCGGCTGGTGGCGATCACGCACGTATCCAATGCCCTGGGCACCATCAATCCCATCAAGGAAATGATCGCGATAGCACATGCCCACAATGTGCCGGTGCTGGTGGATGGCGCACAGGCCATCCCGCACATGAAAGTGGATGTGCAGGACCTCGACTGCGACTTCTACGCCTTTTCCGGACACAAGATGTGCGGTCCGACCGGGATCGGCATTCTCTACGGCAAGGCGGCCCTACTGGAGAAAATGCAGCCGTTCGAAGGGGGCGGCGACATGATCCTGTCGGTGACTTTTGAAAAGACCACTTACAACACCATTCCCCACAAGTTCGAAGCCGGCACGCCTCCCATTGCGGCGGCAATCGGCCTGGGCGAAGCGATCGATTACCTGGAATCCGTGGGCATGGATCGAATTGCCGCGCACGAACACACCCTGCTGGATTATGCGACGCGGGCGATGTCGCAGATCGAGGGCGTGCGTATTGTCGGCACAGCGAAAGACAAGGCGGGTGTGTTGTCCTTCACGGTAAAAGGCGTGCATCCACACGACGTGGGCACCATCCTCAATGAAGAAGGCGTCGCAGTGCGCACCGGCCATCATTGCGCGCAGCCAGTGATGCAGCGCTTCGGAATTCCAGCGACCGCGCGCGCGTCTTTCTATTTCTACAACACCCTCGCGGAAGTCGATGCACTGGCAGCAGCGGTGCGCAAGGTCCAGAAGATTTTTGGCTGATCGTCCGGCATGAATTCGAAGCAGCTTTATCAGGAAGTGATCCTTGATCACAACAAGAAGCCGCGCAATTGGGGCAGTCTGGCCGATGCCAGTCACAAGGCCGAGGGCCTCAACCCCCTGTGCGGCGATCACATTTGGGTATCCCTGAGGTTGAACGGCGATGTGGTCGAAGGGGTCGCGTTCGAAGGCGAGAGTTGCGCAATCTGCAAGGCGTCCTCCTCGATGATGACCACGCTTGTGAAAGGCAAGTCGACCGCCGAGGCAGAACAGATGATCACGGAATTTCGCGACATGACCACAGGACGGCTGGATGCTGAAAACCAGCCGCACCATCTGGGTCGCCTGACCGTTTTTGCCGGCGTGCGCGACCTGCCATCGCGGGTCAAGTGCGCGATTTTGCCCTGGCACACCCTGCACGCGGCGCTGCATGCGCAAGCGAGCGTTTCCACCGAAGGTGACCGCGATCCGGTTGCTGCGAACTGACGTCATGCCAAAAATCGCCGATATCGAGTACACCCCGAATCCAAATGCACGCAAATTCGTGCTCAAGGAAGCGCTGACCTCCGGACTGGCACGTTCCTTTGAAAATGCCGAACAAGCGCAACGGGACGATTTGGCCACCAAGTTGTTCGCCAATCCGCATGTCACCAATGTGTTCTATGTGGACAACTGGATTACGGTGACCCAGGACGGCGAAGCGGAGTGGGATAAATTGTTGCGCGATCTCGCGGCGCCGATTCGAGAAGCTCCCGCAGCCGAAAAAGCCTCCGAGGAATTCGCCAGGGCCGCCGCCTGGCTCGCCGAAGGCGAGGGCATGTCGGAAATGTCCGCCACCGATCGTGCCAAACTCGAACAGATCAACGAACTCCTCGATGAAGAAGTCCGACCTTACCTGCAGGGCGA
>JBJXFN010000118.1:0-27767 GCA_046155535.1 Burkholderiales bacterium | reverse complement strand
GGGCCTGGTCACGGGCGCTGATCGACACGCCGCCGCCCCAGTGCGTGCCGCCGGGCACGGATTGGACGCGCCGGCCGTTGAGTTCGACCCAGGCATTGTCGTATCCGGCCCATTGCCAACTGTCGGTGGCACCCACGGGTCGCAGGATGTATTCGTCGAACACCTCTGGCAGCGGGCGCTCGAACAGGTGCAGCAGGGCAAGCGATAGCTGGTTGATGCGCACGTCGTTGTATTCCCAGTAGGTGCCCGGCATTTGCAGCGGACGCGGATCGCCCCGTTTGCCCTTGATTGGCGATTCGTGAAACGCCAGTGTGCGATAACGGTCCACCTGATCGGGAACACCAAACACCGAGCCTTCCCATTCGCTGGTTTGATGCAGCAGGTGCGCCCAGGTCACCTGTGCATTGCGTCCCGCATCAAATCCGATGCCGGGCACGCGTTTGTGCACGGGCGCATCCACGTCGGGCAATAACTTGCGGTCATACGCGACGCCGGCGAGCAAGGCGAGATAGGTCTTGGCAATGCTGAAGGTCAGGTCGGCCCTGTGCGGCTCTCCCCAGGTCTGCACGGTCTTGCCGAGTAGAAGTATCGTCCCGGACACCGGGCCGCGCGGATGTACCGGTCCCAGGAGCCGGTTCCAGGGGGGCGGATCCTCATGATGGATGCCCCAATTGCCGGTGATTTCCCGTGTCCAGGGTATTTCGTGATCGATCGCGAACTGAATGGCTTGTTCAAACATATAGGAGGACAGGATGATTCATGTTTTCAAGGTGGATCGCCTGGACCGCGGGAATGTAGCATCGGAGACGAACAATGTCTTGCCCTGCGAGCCGTTTACTGTGCCATCCTGCCAAAGTGTCCAAGCCACCGGAAATATTCTAAACCGGACGATGCGAAATAAAGTGCGTTTGGTGCAGCGTGGATAATCTGCTGGTTGGTCTTGTCACCGGCGCCTTTGGCATGGCGTATTTCGTCTATGGAAAACGCCAGACCCGTTTTGTGCCCATGATTGCCGGCGTCCTGCTTTGTGTGTATCCGTATTTTGTCCAGAACCTGTTCTGGTCCTTGGCAATCGGGGCATTGTTGCTTGCCACGCCTTTCCTGTTCAGACATTGAGCCGATGACTGGTGCACGCGGCATGCGCATGCATCGGGTTGGACAGCCGGGGGGGAGTCCCTGATGGAGTTCGTCGTCATTCTCGCGGTGGGCCTTGTGGCAGGCACTCTGGGTGGCATCGTTGGATTCGGTTCCTCGATCATGCTGATGCCGGTGCTGGTCATTGCGTTTGGCCCGCGTCAGGCGGTGCCCGTCATGGCAATTGCGGCGGTGATGGCCAATTTCGCCCGCATCCTGGCCTGGTGGCGGGAAGTGGACTGGCGGGCCGTTGCGGCTTATTCGGTGACGGGGATACCCGCTGCGGCACTGGGCGCGCGAACCCTGGTGTCGTTGCCATCGTCACTCGTCGAAGGCGCGCTCGGTGCGTTTTTCATCGGCATGATTCCTTTGCGGCGCTGGATGAGCGCGCACAATTGGCGGCTCAACGCCTGGCATCTTGCTGCTATTGGGCTGCTCATCGGCTATGTGACCGGCATCGTCGTGTCCACCGGGCCGATCACTGCGCCGATCTTCCTGGGTTACGGCCTGGTCAAAGGCGCCTTCGTGGGCACCGAGGCCGCTGCGTCCCTCGCGGTGTATCTAAGCAAATCGGTGACGTTTCGAAATCTTGGCGTCTTACCCTGGGACATTGTCGCCAAAGGTGTCATTACCGGCTCCTCGTTGATGGCAGGCGCGTTCGTTGCCAAGCGTTTTGTACTCAAGCTGGAACCGGCGCAATTTCGACTGCTGATGGAGGGATTGATGTTGCTCTCGGGGACCGTGTTGCTGTGGGCCGCGGTGTTTCCGGATTAAATCAACAGGCGCAGTGATCGAGTCTGTCGGGCGCGAGGCGCTCAGACCTTAGACCTCGCACGCGGCCTGCAAGCGATAAAACGGTTTGCCGTTCGGGAAGATCTCCAGATTTCGCTGGTGACGATGGCGGTGCAATTCAGGGAAAACTCGGAAACAGCGCGTTCCCCGCCGGGGATTCTTCACAACGCTCTTCGAAGGAGCATTGCAAAGAATCCTCGGCGTGGTTTTCGGACCGCCAACTTTGTTAAGTCGAGATCAGGCCGCCTTCAGTCCCAGCAGGGGTGCCACGTCAGTAGATTTCCAGCAGGGCAACTGTTCCACGTCCTGGGTCATCCAGCGGCGCAGATTCGGATGCGCATCGAGTGGGAGTTTTTGGTAGGAATGCAGGTGCATGGGCGCGGCCACGCTGATGTCCGCGATGGTCACCTTGTCTCCGCACAGCCAGCGCTGCTTGCTCAAGCGCTCGTCGAGAATGCCGGCCAGCTTGTGCCAGTTCGGCGCTTCCTTGTCGGTGATGGATTTGTCGGGTTCGGCCTTGAGCAGGGGCTTGACGACATTTTCGACCAGATAAACATAACAACTCGGAAACCAGGTCGCCGCTTCCCACAGTTGCCAGCGGTGGATATCGGCCCGGACCTTGAGGTCTTTCGGGTAGAAGGCGGTGGCGTTGTTCTTGTCAGCCGCGTACTGCAGGATGGCGTTGGATTCCCAGAGTTTCAGGTCGCCGTCGACCAACGCCGGTATGACGGCGTTTGGGTTGATTTTGAGATATTCGGGCGCTTTCTGTCCGCCGGTGAAATAATCGACATGCGACTTTTCGAAACCGGCGCCCATCAGGGCAAACCCGGCGATGACCTTGCGGCAGTTGACGGTGATCGGATCGTAATAGAGTTTCATTGCTCGCTCCCCATGAATCTGTTTGATGAATTTATTGGTCCTGCTCCGGGAACGATAGCATAAAGCCCCCTTAAAGGAACGCGTGCCGGGTCTTTCAGGATTTCAGCCGGTACCCGGTCCGGAATATCCAGGTCACTCCCCCGAGGCAAGCCACCAGAAATACCACGGTCATCGCCAGGCTCCAACCGACCTGGACGTCGGAAGTGGAGTAAAAACTCCAGCGAAATCCGTTGATGAGGTACACGACGGGATTGAACAGGCTCACGGTGCGCCACATTGGCGGGAGCATGTCTATGGAGTAAAAAGCACCGCCAAGAAACGTCAGCGGGGTAATCACCAGCATCGGAACAAATTGCAATTGCTCGAAACTCTTCGCCCAGATGCCCAGGATGAAGCCCAGCAGGCAGAAAGTCGCCGAGGTCAGAACCAGGAAGCCGATCATCCAGACGGGATGATCGATCCGGATCGGCACGAACAGCGCCGATGTCGCCAGGATCACCAATCCCAGGATCATCGACTTGGTGACCGCGGCGCCGACGTAGGCCAGCACGATTTCGACCGCTGACACTGGCGCGGAAAGGACTTCGTAAATCGTGCCGGTAAAACGGGGAATGTAGATGCCGAAGGCAGCATTGTTGAGGCTTTCGGTAAACAGGGTCAGCATGATCAGCCCTGGCACGATGAAGGCGCCATAGTGGATGCCGCCCACTTCACTCATGCGCGCGCCAATCGCTGCGCCGAACACCACGAAGTACAGCGAGGTCGTAATGACCGGCGTGGCGAGGCCTGACCACAGGGTGCGGCGAAAACGCGCCAGCTCGAACCGGAATATCGCGAACACCCCATGCCGGTTGAAGGCAGGAAATTGCGATGTGGCGCTCACGCCGGCCGCTCCAGGAGTTTCCCGCCGGTGTGGTTTCGCGCTTGCGCATCGCGTCCCACCAGGCCGACGAAAATATCTTCGAGAGAACTCTGCCGGGTCTGCAGGTCTGCGTAGCCAATGCCCAGCTCGCTCAGGCGGTGCAGGAGGGAGGGGATGCGGGTGCCCGCGTCGGCGTCGTCGAAATTGAATTCCAGCACCGCGCCGTCATCCTTGAGTGTCAGGCGCCATGCATTGAGTTCCGCGGGCAGGGCGAGCAAGGGTTCTCGAAGTTGCAGCGTCAACTGTTTCTTGCCGAGTTTCTTCATGAGCCTGGTTTTTTCCTCGACCAGGATCAAGCGACCTTTGTCGATGACCCCGATGCGGTCTGCCATTTCCTCGGCTTCGTCTATGTAGTGCGTGGTCAGGATGATGGTTACGCCGCTGGCGCGCAGTCGGCGGACCAGCGCCCACATATCGCGCCGCAGCTCGACGTCCACGCCGGCAGTGGGTTCGTCCAGAAACAGGATGTCCGGTTCATGCGCCAATGCTTTGGCGATCAACACGCGGCGCTTCATGCCTCCGGAGAGCGTCATGATCTTGTCGTGGCGTCGGTCCCACAACGACAGGTCGCGCAGCAATTTTTCAAGATATGCGGCGTTCGGCGCACGGCCGAACAATCCGCGACTGAAGGCAATGGTATTCCAGGTTGTCTCGAAGGTATCGGTGTGCAGTTCCTGCGGCACGAGGCCGATCCTGAACCGCGTGTCCCGGTAGTCGCGCACGACGTCAGAGCCATCGACTCGCACCGTGCCCGAGGTCGGGGTGACAATGCCGCAGATGATGTTGATGAGTGTGGTCTTGCCCGCGCCGTTCGGACCGAGCAGGGCAAAAATCTCGCCTTTGCTGATATCGAGGTTGATGTCCTGGAGCGCGTGCAGGCCCGACGCGTAGGTCTTGGTAAGACTGGAAACCGAAATCATCGATGGCATGAGCACAAGTCTAGCGTCATTCTGGCGACTGAACTCCACGGGCGAACCCCGGTGTGGAGAATTTTTTTGATGTCTTCCTCACAGTTCTTTGACTTCCAGAACCCATCGACAGCGAACGCTCCCCGGTCCCGGTGTATCGGAGCATAAAGGGCGTATGTCGCGTCACGAAGCCGTCATGGGTGAAAGGGTTCGACTATGAAGACATTTGAAAATCCTGTTTTGCGCCACGCGCTGTTACTCGCGGCCCTTCTGTTGGCGGTCCACGGATGCGGCGGTGGCGGAGGCGGTGGCGGTGGCAACCCGCCTGCGACTACGAGCACATATTCGAGTGTCATCAATGGGCTTCCGGTAACTGCCGTCGCCACCCTGGAACCCCTGATCACGCATACGGTGATGTCCGGCCAGATCCTGAACGTGAACGTCGTCCTGTATACGTTTACCGCGGACCTCGTGGGATCGAGCGGTTTCGGGACCCTTGTGGAGACGGCGACTCTCCTGCGCAGCAGTATCTTCATCGAACTCACCGCCACCGGCTTTATCCTGACCAACAACGTACTACCCGATCCCGGTCCCCCTACGAGCTACGTGTTTACGCGAGTCTAGGCGCCCTGCGGACCAGACGAAAGTGCAGAGCCACGTCCCACTCCTGCTTGCTCCAGGAGCATGTTCAGTGGAAATTGACAATCGGGGCACCGGTGGCAGGCGTGGACGGCAGAGTTCGCGCCTCGCCGGCCGGCAATGAAGCTTGACTTCGGATCGCCTTCAACGACCGTTTGCGCGCACCTCACGGCTAACCCGGTTTCTCGAGATCCTGCTCCGTCAAGTCGGGCATGACATCGAGGGCCATCTTGCTGTGGACGAATACGCCGGCATACTGATCGAGGCCATGCTCTTGTAGCCAGTCGGCGAGCGTCGACATGAGAATCTCTCCTTTCTGTCCGGTGATTGCGCCGATGATCGATGATTTTGGCAACCTTACGCAGTCAGACAACCGCAGGAGTCCGGGCATGTTACGCCGTCCCGATATGGCAGCTGCGCATGTCCGGCGCCCGCTCTGCTGCCTAAAAGGGTACTCCGACGTGCGATGCACCTAGGGCATTCTCCAAAACACAGGTCGCATGCATTCGTGTACCATTGTGGTCACAATCATAGATTGGGATCACATCGATGCAAACCAGCGTACGAGAACTCAAGGCCCAACTCAGCCAGTTGCTGCGTCGGGTAGAAGCCGGCGACACGGTGACCGTGAGAGCGCACAACAAACCTGTGGCGGAAATAGTGCCGATCCGAAAAAAACAGTCGACTCTCCAACTCGCGGCCGTTCCGGGTATCCACTGGAATGGCAAAAAGCCGAAGGGAATCGCCCGCCCTGAATCACTGCCGAAAGATGTTTCTGTATCGGACTGGGTGACCAGGGATCGGCGGTGATCCTGTACCTCGACACGTCGGCGCTCGTGAAGCTCTATGTTCGGGAGACGGGCTCCGTGCGCCTGCGAAATTGGCTGAGCAAAGCAACGGCAGCCGCGACCTCCGTGGTGGCGTACGCTGAAGCACGGGCAGCCTTTGCACGCTTGCATCGCAGCGGCCTCACCACCCCGCGCAAACACCGGGAGCGCGTTGCCGGATTCAACGTTGACTGGGACTCGTTCATGCGGGTCGAGCTAACTCCCTCGGTACTACGACTCGCCGGAGAGACCGCGGAAACCTACGCGCTACGCGGCTTCGATAGCATCCATCTTGCGAGCGCGCTTTGGCTTCGAGACCGAACGGATATTCCATGCGCGTTCGCAGCATTCGACCAACGCCTGCATGATGGAGCCACACGTGCGGGACTTTCCGTACTGCCATAGGAAGCACTTGGGCCAGCACAAACCTTCGAGGGGGAGTGCCGCCCTGCGGCGTACTGGGACAGGTCCAGCGCTTCCGGATACTCGCGGACCGAGCCACCTCTTCCGCCTCCGGCAAGCGGAAAATCGCTTCGTCCAGACACCCAATCGCGCAACGCATGAATAATGCAGGCTGGTGGGCTCGGGCGGGTTCGGGACCCTTGTGAATCGGCGACTGGCCTTCGCAGCAGCATCCTCATCAATCTCACCGCCACCGGCTTTGTCCTGACCAACAACGTACTGCCCGACCCTGGTCCCCCCCACGCCCTACGTGTTTACCCGAACTTAGGCGCTCGCCGGGACGTTTTGTCGAAGCACGACAATTGGGATATGTAAGGAGAAGGCGGCGAAATATGGACCGCTCTCCCGCCGTTGCAGCCGAATCCTTCTGAGTCCGACAGGCTCCTAGGCCGCCGTGTAACCTCCATCCACCGGCAGCGAGATGCCGGTGACGAACGCTGCTTCGTCGCTGGCCAGGTATAAAATTGCGGAGGCGATTTCCTCAGGAAACCCAAAGCGGCCGAGGGGATAGCGCTTCAAAACACGTTCCATCCAGGCCGGGTCTTGGCGCAAGCCGGCGGTCATCGGTGTTTCAATCACACCGGGGCACACGCAATTGACGCGAACGGTGGGCGCGAGTTCCAGCGCCATCTGGCGGGTGAAGTTGACGATGGCGCCTTTGGAGGCGGCATAGGCCGAGCCGGTCGAGCCGCCCACCAGACCAAAAATGGACGCGAGCTGGGTGATGGAACCGGCGCCACTTGCCGTGAGCGCCGGCGTGGCCGCGCGCGATGCCAGGAAGGTGCCGGTCAGATTGATGTCGATCACACGATTCCAATCGGCAAGCGTCGGCGCAACGTGGGGTCGCGCAGGCCGCACACCCGCCGAGTTGACCAGCGTGGTGAGTCGGCCAAAGCGAGCCAGCGTCTCCGCCACCATGCGCTCGCAAGCGGACGCGTCCGTCACGTCTGCGGGGAGCGCCATCGCCTCGCCGCCGGCGGCAATGATCGCTTGCGCAGTTTGCGCAACAGCATCAGCAGACACGTCGGCACAAACCACTTGTGCTCCCTCTGCTGCCAGGCGCAGTGCCGTGGCGCGGCCAAGTCCTGAAGCGGCGCCGGTAATTAGCGCCACTTTGTTTTTCATTCGCATTCTGTTTGCTCCTTTTCCCTCGCCGACCCTGTTTTCCTGCTTGTTGCGGGCATGATCAGTCGCAACTCTTGCGAATCCGGATGGAGCCGAAGAATTCGTTGCAGGCAGGCTGCGCGAAGATGTGGGGGCCAGGCGCGCGGATCGCGCTTTGTCCTTGCCGGTCGATTTCCTCGAGGTCCGGATTCGGGTGACGCACCCACTGCATCAGTTCTGCGGTCCGTGCATGGTCGGCGACCGGCCACCACTCCAGCGGCACGGACTCCATGTTACACACACCGAAACAGCCGGATCCCGGCACTTCCCAATGCGTGCCCTGGATCAACAGGGTGAGATAAAGGACTCTTGCCTCGGGAGCGGGCATGCCTTTGGCGATGCCGGATTCGAAAAACATCCGCTGTGCCCTGCCGCACGTTTCCGTCATGCGCCGAGCCGTCGATTCGTAGAGCACCAGGGATTTGCGCAGATTTCCTTCGTAAAACGGTCCGGCCGCGTCCCGGAACAGCCGGGGCAGCGGTTTGCCGCCGAACACCTGTCCATCGGACACCGGCCAGCGCGTACCCGAGGTGTCAAGGTAGGCGAAGTCGCGTGCAACGCGGACGGCGTCAACGAAGCCGTCCTGAACCGGTTCGCGCACCAGGTTGCCCCCAAAGCCGCTGCGCGGTTCCGCGCGGGCATTGAAGAGAATCAGCGCCATTGCCATGGTTGGCCACACCTTGTTCATGTTTTTTCCGGCCAGCACCCGGGATACGCGACGATCATCGTGACATTGAAAACCACAACCGGATTTACTGGCAAGCGGCGGCGTTCCCGGCGGGCCGCGCCGAAAAGCCTTGGGGCGCCGGCGACTCGGTTCACCCCCCGCTCAACGCCTGCACGATGACCACTTCGCGAGCGTGGTCAAGTGTCCTTGTGAGGGAGTGGGATTGTTCGCCGTCGATGAATATCCGGATGTGTCGGCGAATCCGGTCCTGTTCGTCGATCATGCGGAATCGAATTCCAGGAAACCGGCGATCGAGATCGCGCAACAGTTCATCGAGGGTTGTGCCCTGGGCTTCGACCTCGGCGGTCTGCGCGTAGGAGCGCAGTGCATTCGGGATGTGAACCTTCATTTTTCTCCAACGACACCGGTTTCCACCGCGTAGATTTCCGGCAAATGGCTTGCGATACAGGACCATTTCTGACCTTCGTCGCGGCCCATCCACAATTCTCCGCTGGTTGTGCCGAAATAAATGCCCACCAAGTCCGATGTGTCGATGGCCATGGCCTGGCGCTTTACCGTCCACCAAGCCTGACTTTCGGGCAGGCCGGCATCCAGGCGCCGCCAGGTCTTGCCGGCATTGCGCGTCTGATAGACCGCCGGTTTGCCTTGCGGGCTGGTGCGCGGCCAGACGTCCGTGCCGTCCATCGGGAATACCCAGGCAACATTGTCATTTCGCGGATGCACTGCAATGGGAAAACCGACATCCCCCACACGTTTCGGCATGGACTTGCCGATGCGCACCCATTCGTCGGACGGCCGATCGATCCGATAAATGCCGCAGTGATTCTGCTGATACAGGCGGTCGGGATTGGAAGGGCAGATGCGCACGCAGTGTGGATCGTGGGCAGTCGGGTCCGAGATGTCGAACCCCTTTACGACCTGCATGCCGCCGATGAGGGTGCGCCAGGTTTTTCCGGCATCGCGCGACTCGTGGAAGCCGCCGCCCGACATCCCGATATACAGATGCCTGGGGTCCCGCGGGTCCACGATGATGGAATGCAACTTCGGGCCGTCCGGCGTGCCGTCCTGCACCGTGCCCATCCATTTGCGGAACTGCGGATCGTCGTTGATCGAGGAAAACGGCGCCCAGGTAATGCCGCCATCCCCGGAACGGAACAATCCCTGCGGCGAAGTGCCTGCATACCAGACCCCCGGCTCATTTGCGTGTGCCGGCGTCAGCCAGAACGTGTGATCGACCGCGCGTCCATTGCTGCCTTCCGGTGCCTTGGCGAACGCCGGTGGCTGCGCGGCCTCCTTCCAGGTGCGGCCCATATCGGTCGATCGAAAAACAGTCGGGCCCAGATGCCCGGTCTTTGCGGCGGCAAGCAACGTGCGGCCGTCCCGAGGGTCGAGTACCAGGTGGTTGACGATATGGCCGAGAAAATGTGGCCCGTCCGCGCGCCAGGATTTGCGTGATGCGTCGGCGTGATACACCCAGGCCCCCTTGCGGGTGGCAACCAGAACGACCGCGCGTTTTTTCCGTTGCACAACGGACTTTGCTGTCTTGCGAGCCATCATTTCCTCCTATTGCAAGTTTCCATCGGCATTTCGCTGTCAACACCGGGAACACACAAGCAGATTGCCTACTTCGCCCGCCATCCTCCATCCACCACCATGGTGTGCCCATTCACATACCCGGCTTCCTCGGAGGCGAGGTAACAAACGGCAGATGCGATGTCTTCGACCGTGCCTCGCGTGCCAGCCGGGACCAGAGCGCGGACCTGGTCGTCATTCACTGCGACGCCTCGACCGCTCATGTCCGGAACGCCCGGCCCGAGCAAGGCCTGGGAATGGGGCCGCAGCCCGGTGGGGATCGCGCCCGGGCAGATGGCATTGACCGTAATGCCGCGCGCGCCGTAAGCCACCGCCATCTGCCGAGTGAGTCCGACTACGCCGTGTTTGGCGGCGATATACGCGACGCCGCCGCCGGTGCCGTTCAGACCGGCCACCGACGCCATGTTGATGATGCGGCCGCGACCGCGCGGGAGCATTTCCTTCAATGCTCGCTTGGCGCCGAGAAATACGCCAACCAGATCGATATCGATGACCTTGCGAAAAACCGTTTCGTCCATCTCGTCGGCATTGAAGTAGCCATCGAGGATGCCCGCGTTGTTGACCAGGATATCGAGCGGGCCGAGTTCCTTGACTGCCGCCGAGATCGCGCTATCAATATCGGCGGCTTTGCTGACGTCGGCGCGATAACTTCGCGCACGGCCGCCCGCTTTGACTATGATCCGGGCAGTCTCGCTTGCCGTGGCTTCGTCGATGTCGATCACCCCTACCGCGGCGCCGCGCGCACCGAACATGATGGCGATGGCACGCCCGATGCCGGAGCCCGCGCCGGTGACGATGGCCGTCTTCCCGTTGAATTGCATGTCTTCTTCCTGTCAAAAATTCACATCTGTTGCCGGATCAGGCCTTTGGCGGGGATTCCACCACTTTGTTGAGATTGGCCAGCCCCTTGTCGAAATCGCCGCCGACCATTTTACCTATGCTCATGAACACACTGGCTGCCTTGAACAGGAAATCCATTTTTTGCGAAATGGTCCACGTATCGGCGGTTTGGCTTCCTTGCCTTGAACTCGAAATCCACCGTATTGGTGTCGGCGAAAGGTTTCAGGAATTCAAGCTTGATGCGAATCACTTCACAAGATTACGAATCCACGACGACCTCGAAGCCACCGTAGATCAGGCGCGCACCGTCGAAGGGCATCGGATTAGCACCAGGTTGCATGCGAGGGTCGGCCATGACCTTCTTCCAGCCCGCATCCCGTGCGGAGCGCGATGGCCAGACGATCCACGAGAAGACGACCGTTTCATCCGCTTTGCGCTGGACCGCCATCGGAAACGAGGTGAGCTTGCCCTCGGGCACATCGTCTCCCCAGCACTCCACGACCCGCAAGGCGCCGCTCTCCTTGAAGACAGTCATAGAAGCCTTTGCGTACTGGAGATATTTCTCGCGATTGGCGGTCGGTACGGCACAAACGAATCCATCGATGTAATTCATGGCAAGAGTCCTCGTGTTAGTCCTTGGTGATTAATAGGCAGCAGCGGTTCTGGCCGTCACGTGCGGCTTACTCGGCAGCTTCTAGCCGATACGTCAGTTCCACCGTGCCCCAGGGCTGCGACCGCGTCTTGGCCAGGACCAGCTTGTGACGCTTGGGCGATGGCTTGAACAAGGCCTTGCCCCTGCCGAGCAACACCGGGTGAATCGCCAGGCGTAACTCGTCCACCAAGCCTTGCTCGATCAGGCTGGCCACGAGCGTCGCGCCGCCGACGGCATAGATGTCTTTGCCGGGCTGTTGTTTCAGTCGCGCAATGTCGTTCAGTTCGCGTACGAAACACGTCGTTTTCCAGCCTGTCGAGGTCAACGACTTCGACAATACGACGTGCGGTGTGCGCTGAGTGAATTTCGCGTAGTCGATTTCGCCTTGGGTTGCCGGCTTGCCGGTGAACGGTAGCGGCAAGCCAGGCGCGGCGAGCACCGTGCTCCAGAACTGCTCGTAACCTGGGTACATGGCGGCGCCGAGCACGCAGGTGTCGACCTGCTCCATCAATCCGTAGGAGTCTTCCCAGTTCTCGATCCAGTCGAGTTCGCCGTTTGCGCCTTCGATGTAGCCGTCGAGCGAGACATTCATCGCGCAGATGACCTTTCTCATGAGAGGTCTCCGCCGCCGCTATTCGAAGACTTTTGTCTGCAGGGATATCGCAGGCCAATTGCGGTCGGCCTTTGCCACGAAACTGGGCACATCGGCTATCCACTGCGTCTGCACGTCGCGGTTGTAGTTCAGGTAGAGCTTGCCGTTGACCACCGAGAATGCAGCGGGATCGACCGCGGCCTTGTAGCCGCCGGCCATGCCGAAGGCGCAGAAACCACCGTATTGCGGCGCGAACTTTTCAGGCGCGGCTGCGAAGGCATCCCGATTGGCCTTTGAGGCGAACAAGAACGACGAGCCTTTGTGTTCGAAGCGATACTCTTTGTTGCCCTTTGTCGCCTTCCCGTCCTCGAAGTAGGCCACCGGGTCGTAGCCGCGGATGGCAACACCATCCTTCTCGAAGTATTCGCCAGCCCCGGCAAGCGAGGCGGTGGCGCAGGCGGCGGCCAGAAATGCGATCTGGACACAGCGTGGTATTGGATGAGTCATCGTTCTGCTCCATTTGAGGTGAGTTGGTATGCTGAAAAAGGGGTCCGCTTGGCGGAGACAAAAGGGCTCCCTTGTTAGTCGTACGGACAAAGCAGGATCGACATCGGTGCTGGAAAAAATAGTCCTTATTACTCGGATCGTTTTGGCGAGCCGGCTTGAGCGACCGTCTCGCGTATGGGTCGCACCGGGCGCACTTCGACGCAGCCCACGCGTGCCGGCGGGATCTTCGAGGCAAGCTGGATCGCCTCGTTCAAATCCCTGGCCTCGATCATGTAGAACCCGGCAAGCTGTTCTTTGGTCTCGGCGAAGGGTCCGTCAGTGACCGTGATTTTTCCGCTGCGCACTCGAACCGTGCTGGCGGTGCGAACGGATTCCAGGGCCTCCGAGGCGAGGCAGTGGCGGCTTTGGCGAATGACCTCGTCGTAGGCCACGCAGTCTTCATCAGGCAGTTCGGACCGCCTGCTTTCGTCCAGGTACACCAGACATAGATACTTCATCCTTTCCTCCGTTTAAGGCAATGGACTACCGAATTTCATCGCCAGAGTCTGGGCGTCCTCGGCGATGGGTCGCAGCTCCACGCTGCCGTAGCGCGCCCCGGGAATTCGGGCGGCAACCTGGATCGCGTCGTCCAGATCGCGGGCTTCGATCAAGTAGTAGCCGCCGAACTGCTCCTTGGACTCGGCAAAGGGGCCATCGGTGACCAGGACCTTACCGTTGCGCACCCGCACCGTGGTGGCGCTATCCACGGGTTTCAGCCGGTTGGCGCCCAGAAAGTGGCCGCTTTGCTTGATGTCGCGAGTGAATTCCGCGTACTCGTCGAAATGTTTCGCCGCGTCCGCCTCGGGCATCATCTCCATCACCGTTTCGGCGCAGATCATGCAAAGGTATTTCATCGGATTCTCCAAGGTGTCGTAAGTGCAGGCGCCAGCCCATTGTCTCGATTCAACCGCGGCGCGCTGCCACGATTGTGGCGATGTCGATCTTTTGCATGGTCATCATCGCATCGAAGACACGCTTGGCCGCGGCGGGATCCGCATCCGCGATCGCTTCAATCAGCGCCAGAGGTGTTATCTGCCAGGACAATCCCCATTTATCCTTGCACCAACCGCACGCACTCTCTTGACCGCCATTGCCAACGATTGCGTTCCAGTAGCGATCCGTCTCGGCCTGGTCAACGGTTGCAACCTGAAACGAAAACGCTTCGCTGTGCTTGAATGCAGGCCCACCGTTGAGCCCGAGGCACGGAATATCCATCACCGTAAACTCGACGGTCAGTACGTCTCCTTTGTTCCCAGACGGAAAGTCCCCGGGTGCGCGGAGCACTGCTCCGACAGATGAGTTGGGAAAGGTAGCGGCGTAAAACTGTGCTGCGTCCTCTGCGTCGCGGTTGTACCAAAGGCAAATCGTATTTTTTGCGGGTGTTGTCATGGCAATTCTCCTTTCGCTGAGCGCTTGATCTACTTCTTGTTGGCTATCTGCGCGCGCAGGCGCTCTTCCTGCTCTCTTAGCTCGGGAGTGAACTCCTCTCCGAAATCCTCTGCTTCGAAAACCTGGCGAATCTCGATTTCAGAATCCCCCGGCATTGGATTGGGGCAGCGTTTGACCCATTCGATCGCTTCCTCCCTGGACTTCACGTTCCATATCCAGAAACCGGCGACGAGTTCCTTGGTCTCGGCGAAAGGGCCGTCGATCACGGTTCGTTTCGGACCGGAAAACCGCACACGCGCGCCCTTTGCGCTGGGTTGCAGTCCTTCGCCAGCCAGCATGATGCCGGCCTTGACCAGCTCTTCGTTGTACTTGCCCATTTCGGCCAGCAGTTGCTCGCTCGGCATGATGCCGGCCTCCGAGTCACTGGTTGCCTTGACCACAATCATGAAACGCATGGAGTCTCTCCGGTTTGGATTGTTTGTGACACCCTTAGTCGATTGACCAGTCGCCAAATCGACAATGGATTTATCGGACAGTGGTATTTAGTATCGCGCTTCAAACCTTCATCGTTTTCCAACGCCCACGGCTGAACAGCCACAGCGTGAACACACCGACCGCCGTTTCCGAGACGAATACACCCCAGAACACGCCGGAGTGCGCCCAACCCAGCGGCAGCGCCAGCGCCCAGGCGAGCGGAATCTGGATCAGCCAGAAGAACACCAGATTGATCCAGGTGGGTGTTGCGGTGTCGCCCGCGCCGTTGAAGGCCTGCACCGCCACCATCCACCAGCCGTAGACGAAGTACGAGTAGGACAGGATCGAGAGCCATTCGCCTCCGATGGCGATTACGGCCGCATCGTCGGTGAACAGGGCGATGAGTTCTTCGTTCAAAAAGAAGAACGCCACCGAGACGGCGAGCGTAAAAGCCATGTTCATCCAGCCGATGCGCCAGACGGCGGCCTCGGCGCGCCCAGGTTCGCCGGCGCCGAGGTTCTGCCCGACCAGCGTGGCGGCGGCGTTGGACATTCCCCAGGCGGGCATTAGCGTGAACATCATGATGCGCAGTGTGATTGTCGCCCCGGCAACGGCCTCGGTCGAGATGCTGGCGAGGATGCGCATGAGGAAAATCCAGGCCGTCATCGCGACGATCATCTGCCCGATGCCGCCGAGCGAGGTGCGCACGATCTGCAGCAGCGTCGCACTGTGCCAACGCAGGCTGGCGCGTTGGATGCGCAGGTGTTCGCTGCCGCGCACCAGGATCCACAGCTGCATCAGCACGCCCGCGCCGCGCCCGATGTTGGTGGCGATCGCCGCTCCTTCAATGCCCAGCGCCGGGATCGGCCCCAGGCCGAAAATCAGGATCGGGTCGAGCACGATATTGAGCGCATTGGCCACCCACAGCACGCGCATCGCCGCCGCTGCGTCGCCAGCACCACGAAAGATCGCATTGATGACGAACAGCAGCAGGATCACCGCGTTGCCGCCCAGCATCCATTGCGTGTATCGGTAGCCGTGTTCGACGGCCCAAGCGTCCGCGCCCATCAGCCGCAGCAGGTCTTGCGCCCAGATGATGCCCGCCACCGCGAAGGGCAGCGACACCAGCACCGCCACGACAATCGCCTGCACCGCCGACAACGCCGCTTCCTCGCCACGCTGTTCGCCGACGCGCCGCGCGACGATGGCAGTGACCGCCATCGCCAGGCCTATCGCTATCGAATAGAGCAGGAACAGATAGGTCTCGGTCAACCCGACCGTGGCCACCGCCGATGCCCCGAGTTGGGCGACGAAAAAGATATCGACGACCGCGAAGGTCGATTCGAGCACCAGCTCCAGCATCATCGGCACAGCCAGCAAGAACACCGCGCGCTTCAGAGGAATGCGCGTGTAGTCGGCGTTGGTGCCGCGCAGGGCGGCGCGCAGGTCGGACCAGAATGATGGCGAAGACGCGGCGGAAAGCTCAGGCACAGTATTCATGATCCGGGTTTCTTATTGATCTTTTCGTAATTCATGACACATTCTTCCCTCACCCTCGTCCCCTCCAAATGGGTAGTCCCGGCTGCGCCTGGGTATCCCGGAGGGAGAGGCAGGCAAAAGCCCTTCTCCCCACGAGACAAGGGCACACTTGAAGCGGAGCAGAAAGGTGGGGATGAGGGAAGCGACTTTGAGTTGTCGTTCTGTCATATATTCTGGAATGCTCAATAATGGGCAGATTGGTAAAGAATCCGGTGCTGATGATTACTCCAGAGTGCCGTGAGTCAAAGAGACGCAGCGACGCACCCGCACCTGAATTGCGGCACTACATCTTCGCCGTTGGTTTCGCCCCCCCGTTGACGCCCCAGGGCGTGCCGAAGCGGTCTATGACCATGCCGAACGACTCGGCCCAGAAAGTTTCTCCCAGCGGCATCTGCACTTTGCCTCCTTCGGCCAAGGCGTTGAACACACGCCGGCCCTCGGCGGCCGTGGGGTAACTCAAGGTCATCATTACCCCGCTCACACCCTGGTAGGGAACGCCGGGCGGCGTGTCACCGGCCATTAACTCAAAATCCGGATGAACGAGGTAAGCATGCATGATGCGGTTGGCGTGACTGGGTGGACAAGCGGCGCCGTCCGGCACCTGCGCATAGGTAATGAGTGCTTCGAGCTTGGCGTCGAGCACGCGCGCGTAAAACTTCATCGCTTCGGCGCAGTTGCCGTCGAAAGACAAATAGGCGTTGAGTTTGGGCATGTTGTTTCCTTTATTCAAAAAATGTGCATTAAATTGGCGCCGAACGTGGAGTTGTTACGGTCCACGGTCAATAGTCGAACGGCGGTACCGGTTTTCGACATCGTATTTTCCCGTCGTTGCATCGAACGCGCAAAAGGCTGAACGATCGACTTTGGCGTCGCGCTGTTGAAGAACGCGGACTCGAAGAATCGGTCAGCCGAGCGCAGCTTTTGGCGGGTTCTTCATGAACCACTCGACGATGCCCGGCATGTGCGACTCGAACGATCCCGGGATCGACACATTGAGCAGGCCTGCTCGCCAAGGTGCAGTGGCTGCGGCGGGACGGCGCGCTGCCGCGTTGCTACGCCTTGAGTCGCGCCGATGTGCCCTCGATATGTTCGAGTCCCCATGCGGCCATCTGCTCCAGCAGCGGCCTTAACGAATGGCCTTTGGCGGTCAGGCGGTAAGCCTCGCGGCCTGGAAAGGCATCGGACGGATAACGTTCGATCAAACCGCTCTCACGCAGGCGGTTCAGCCGCTGCGCCAGGATGTTTGTGGCCACGCGCTCCGGCGATGCCGAAAATTCGTTGAAATGCGCTTTTCCGCGCAACAGATCGCGTACCACCAACAGCGTCCATCTGTCGCCGATGAGGTCGAGCGTGCAGGCCACGGGACACACGGAGCGGGCTCCAACCGATGGTTTGCGGCGGGTGGCGCGGACCACCCGCGACGATTGTTGGGTTCTGGGCACTGATTTGGTCCGATGTGATTTCACAAGGCGCAATCCTGTCCGGGCGACAGGTCGCCTGGCGTCATGAAACAGAGCAGCCTTGACTTTATGTAAACGACTTGCATAATGCAAGTCGTGCCGTCGATGAAAGTCCAAATGATACCCGTCACGTCGTTTTATGCCGCACTGCTTGCGTTGTTGTTCGTTTGGCTCAGCGTGCGGACGCTGCGATTGCGCCGAAGCCTGCGCATTACCATCGGAGACGCCGGCAATCCGCAGATGTTGCGCGCGATGCGGGTGCATTCGAATTTTGCCGAGTATGTGCCGCTGAGCCTGATAGCGCTGTTGCTGCTCGAAATGCAGGGTACCGCCGCGTGGCTGATGCATGTTCTAGGTGTGTGCCTGCTGTTCGGCAGACTTTCGCACGCTTATGGCGTAGGCCAGTCAAACGAAACGTTCCAATTTCGCGTCACCGGCATGGCTCTGACGTTTACCACACTCGTGGCGGCAGCCCTTTATCTGCTGTCTGTCGCGATCATTGCTCTCGTTTCCTAGCCAGCCGGTCATGCCAAAAATGACGGGCCCGAATCCTCACTCCAGACGCACCGTGCTGCTCGGCCTGGCTGGTCTGGGACTTTGCGGTTTATCCGGCTGCGCGGCATTTAACTACGTTGCCGACGATGCGCCGCGTCCCCTCGACACGTTGCAACCGCTCGACCCGGCACCCCGCCTCGCTCTTGTGCTGGGCAGCGGAGGGCCGCGCGGCTACGCACATATCGGCGTGATGCGTGTGCTCGAGGACGCCGGCATTCACCCGGATTTGATTGTGGGCAGCAGCGTAGGTGCACTGCTCGGGGTGTTCTGGGCCAGCGGTTTCTCCGCTGCGCAGATCGACGAACTGTCGATGCAGGGCGGGCCGCTCACGGTGTTCGACCCGTCGCTCTTTGCCGATCGTGGCTGGATTCACGGCCAGAAATTGCAGGACTTTGTAAATATCAGTCTGAGTGGACGTCGGCTGGAACAACTGCAACGCCGCGTGATCGTTGTGGCGACCGAGCGCAGCAACAAGTCGGCGCGATACTTTACCCAGGGCAACAGCGGGGTGGCGGTGCGCGCATCCAGCGCCATGCCGGGCATCATCTCTCCGGTAGGGATCGACGGCGTCGAATATGAAGACGGCGACGAGTCACTGCCTCTGGCCGTCTCAGCGGCTCGCGCTGCGGGTGCGCGTTTTGTGCTCGCAGTAGACGTTTCGGCGCATGCCGGGTCCACCCCTCCGGACGCACCGGAATCGATGCGCCGTCGCGATACGCTGCGCCGCGCGCGCATCGAACCTGAAGTGGCCCGGGCGGACTTTCTGATCCATCCTGAGCTTGGCTACTGGGCCAGTCCACGGCGCAGTTATTTCGTGCAGTCTCGGCAAATTGGCGAAGCCGCCGCGCGCAAAGCGCTGCCGACGCTGACGGAGAAGTTGCGCGCAGCCACTTGAGCCGACACGCAGTGGTTATGGTTTCCGCAGTCCGATGTCGCCCAGCGCGCTTGCAAAGTGCCGAGTCCACACTTCGCAGTACTTCAACTAGGCGCGGCTAGAGATTTGCTCTTCCTCAAGACGCCGATCATGCATCGCATGATTTCAGGTCCTTGTATTGGATATGGCCGGTTTTCTATTGAACATCCCGCCGTTACGTCTCATAGTCGAACGGCGGGCGGGCAGTTCGACATACCTGCCTAATTAATTTTTTATCAACCTGGAAAGAGCTGTTTGCCACAGAGGACAAAGAGTTCACAGAGGAAAATCAAAAACGTATTTCATTTTCAGGTCTCACCCATCTGGTGAGCGCGCCTTGCCGACTCAAGTCCTTGAATCTCTCTGTGTTCTCTGTGAACTCTGTGGCTGAATTGCGGTTTTTTGGATCAACCGGTATACAGCGCCCCGCCAGCGGCCAGTGCCGCGGAACTTTTCCCGCCTGCCGAATCTGATTAGACTGACTGACGGACTTAGTGGAATTAAGGAGTCGATATGGCGATTACTGGCGGTTGTCATTGTGGTGCTGTCCGCTACGAAGCGGAAGGCGGAGCAATCTCCCACTCGTTGTGCCATTGCAAGGACTGCCGGCGTCATGCCGGCGCCCCAATGGTCGGTTGGACCATGTACCAGGAAAGCGCGGTCAAGGTCACCACGGGCAAACCGAAGATCTATCATTCATCGGAATTTGGACGACGGCATTTCTGCGCCGATTGCGGCACCGGTCTGTTCTACACCAACACCCAAATTCTGCCCGGCATCGTCGACATCCAGAGTGCGACCTACGATGACCCGGATTTGATCCCTGCGCGCGCGCACATCCAGGTCGCCGAACGTATCGGCTGGATGACGCGCGCGCACGAGCTGCCCACGTTCGAGCGTTATCCACCGCATTAGCGGGAATCGACACGCCGCAGCGCACTCAAACGCGCACTACGCAACCTCATTGAGAATGCGATCAAGTACGGACATCGAGCCGCGGTGCATCTGACGGCAACGCCAGGCGAGCTCATCGTCGCGATCGAGGACGACGGGCCGGGCATCCCGGATGCGGAGCTTGAGAATATTCCCCGTCCCTTAATGACGGCTCGAACCCTCGCGCAGCCGCGACACGGGCGGCACCGGTCTTGGTCTGAGCGTCGCGCGATCCGTGGTTCGTAGCCATAGTGGCGAGATCACGCTCGCGAATCGCGCCGCAGGCGGCCTCGGGAAAACGTCGTACTGCCGCGACAAGGAACGTCGCAGTAAACGCGAATCAGGCCAAGGCCCTTGTCACACCCTAACCGCAGGCAATGCCTACATGAACAAGCGGTAATCGTAGGAAGCGCCGAAACGCGTGAGAAGCGATCCGATGCGCGCGACCTGCCGCGATGACTCGATGGTCGCCGGCACTTGCGCATAGAGGTCGAAGCTATTCCAGTTCATCTTCGACAACCCAAGGATCTCGCCCGCGACATCGACGAGGTCCGCATGGCCTGAAAAGCGCCGAATAACCATCGGCGCGGGAATGCGCCGCTTTCCCTGGTAATACTTCAAGCGCGGATTCAGTGCGGTGGAAGCACCATGCACCCACAGCAGCGCGCTTTGCTCATCCTGCAATAGGGTCGTCCCCCGTCGAATTGGAAATCCGTCCGGCGCGAAAACCTCGTCCTTGTAGACTGAAGCAACGTAGCGAAGTGCGTCGTCGGTGAAAATCTGAATGAGTTCGATGTTCGGGACATCTTCCAATCCAGCTCGCAGACCATCCTGTTCCTGCTGGAGAAACGGCGTGAGCTTGTGGACGACAACGCGCTTAGGCAAGCGCATCCGAGCTTCAAAGAACTGCTGTCGGATCGTCTCGCCGAGGCGGCGGGCATCATCAAACGACATATAAGGATTGCGCCGATTCCGCCCGAGAAACATTGGGTTTTCGATCTTACTCAGTCGGAACTGGAGCCCTTCCCCTTGCGCGTTGTAAAGGTGGCTGCAGCCTAGAACGATGTTGCCCTGATCTCGGTTTTGCTGTGCCATGCCGAACGCTAACCCTACATAGCCCGTGTCTTGCTGAAGCCCCGACAAGACCCAAGGCGTACGCATGCTTTTCACATAGAAGGCCAGCGAAAGCCACCACCGAATGCGGCACTGGAGTTCATTCTCAAGAGTGTCAGCTTCGAGAAATTGTGTGGCGATGCCCAGCGGAATTGCGGCCGCCTTGACGAAATCGTGCAAGTTGAAGCTTTCGTCCTCCGTGGAGAATACCCGCCATTTTCTCCAGCGCTCGGGTATGTAGATCACCACGACATTGACTATTTGCGCCGCCTTGATCTGCGTGACAGCCGTGGCAACCTGGCGGCCGAGCTCGCGCGCCCCCTGCTGCTCGTCGAGCGCGGGGTCTGGTTCGGGGCATTCGAACCAAGCCGGATCGCCGGGGATCGATAGCGACAGGGAGGTCCTGAATGCTTCGGGAAAGCCGGGAAACGGCGGCAGGTAGTCCTGCTCCCTGCTGCCCGGGTCGATTGGGCGATTCAAGAGTTGCAGATAGGAACTGAGAATGGCGCGGTCTTTGCCGGGACAGACTACGCCGATGCGGATTGGTCCGGTCATGCCGCGCGTGCTCAGCTCGATATCGTAGGGACGGTTCGCGAGCAAGCCGCGAACCGGATGGATGTCCCGAGCAATCTTCTTCTGTTGCGCGCTCGCAAACAAAAGGGCGGGCTCCTTGATCTGCAGGCCACGATAACTAACTAGGCGCTTTGCTCTGTCGTTGAGCGGAACCGTATCCTCCCGCTCGTCGGTTATCGCCCCGACGAACGGTGCGCGCGAGACGCGAAAGCGAAAGCCTTCCTGCCCAGCTGGGTACTGAAAATCCTCGGAATCCTTCGGCAGAAACCGCTGACGCCATTGCTCGACCGCGTCGTTGAACTCGGCGTTGTGTTGATAACCGAGAATGGCGCTCTTGATCTCGCGCGAGTGCTCGATCGGAACCGGACTGCCATCCTGAAGCGTCAGGTGAAGGGTCGGCATCAATACCAATTGCAGACCTTCGCTATATGGCCGGACGAATAGAACCACAGCGTCATGGGTAAGATAGGTAATCCCGTTGTGACCATGTTTGCGCGCGTCGGGCGACCATATCAGTGCGCCTTTGCTCGGCATGCCAGCGCGGGCAGCGGCGGCGCGCACAAGCGCGCGCCGGATGAGCGTGATGGTTACGGTGTCCTCGTATCGGAGATCGTCCTTGCCGACCGGAACGCGGTCAATGGGATCTTTCAGGTTCGCACCGAATGCGTCGCGCAGCAGAGCCGGTGTCGCAAATGCAAACACTTTCCCCCTCAACGGTGCAGCAACGAATCCGTGCTTATCTCCAATTTCCTCGAGGTGCGCCCATACTTTTTCATTCGGCCACTGATGGAGATCGAACTGCAGCATCTCGTGTGGCGGCGTGACGCGGAACGCATTGCTCTTGATAAGACCAGTTGGCGCGAGGTCCGGTAGCGAGAAAGCAGTAGTGTGTTTGGCCTCAGCTTGCTGCGCCTTTGCTAGTATGGCCTTTGCGTTCATGGCATGGTCGCCATCGAGACAATGTAGGGCCAGACGACGCATGAGATCGTCGAAACCCACGCCCGGCACGTAGGCGCTGCGCGCCCGGTTGGGGTCCGCAATTTCGAGAAGGTTCGCAACCTCGGATGACGGCGGCTCGTCCGAATAGTTACACCAGTAGAACGGCGCTGCGCTGTCAGCAGAGAGTATCTTGGCCAGCGCGTCCATGATTGCAGCGTCACGGCCGCTGCACCCGCATACGATAACGGGCGCGCGCGTGAATGTCGTTGCCATGGCGTCCAACAGGTATTTTTCTTGGTTCTGGATCTCCTGCGGTTCGCTCTTTAAATTGTCGTAGCGATAGTCGCCGTGAAGTGCGACGGACAGCAGTTCGCCGGCTCGCGGCAGACGGTCAAGCCTCCCCTGTGAATCAATCCCGACTTCAATGGTGGAAACATTTGCGCCGGCGGCGGCTCTAGCCGGGAGTGCATCGAAATTTGTGGTCCATACGCTGGATATCGTGCCGACGCGCGCCATCAATGCGAGAATTTGGTATCCGGTATGGGGCTGCGCTTGCGCAAGGTAGGTGGCAAAAAATGCACGGCGATCATCCTGCCGAGGGTAGCAGGCATTGATGTAAAAGCCGTATTCGTTGGGAGCATCAGCGTCAGGGAAGGTTCGCTGGGCGTCAAGCCAAGCCTGGATGCGATCCTTGACAGATGGAAGAGATAGCTCGGAGAACTGTGATTCGAGCCCGGGATTCTTGGTCAGAAAGATGGACCGCTTCCACTCCCAGATACAGGCGGCGGCGGAAGGAATGCCCGACGAGATTGACGCGCCTGCTCCAAGGAACATTGCGTGTTGTACTTCTTTGTTTATAGCGATCGAACGAACAAGCGCGTCGATCGTAAGTGTCGGGGACTTCATAATCTAGAAGTGAACGAGCGCCTCAGTAAAGTCCGATGACATCAATTGTATGCAGCGCGGAGCAGCACATCACCACGATTATATTACGTGCGATTGATGTTTCCACGACAGCGTCGGCATTCGCCGAGTTACTGCCCATGAGTAGCCGCGCCGAGCGACAGCTCCACTCAGATACCCGCCCTTGAAGCTCGGGGGGGGGCCGACGGGCTGCTCCGGGTTGACTACGGTTCCCCATCGCACGCCACTGGCTGACAGGTCTGTTGCGTGAAGTCGACTGTCGGAGTTCTATCGGCGTCTATCTCTCCCACACTTGTCGCGTCCATGTCGCCTTAAAACCGGCAGCCGGCCAAGTCTGAGCGATGGCGATGTGGCGGCTGATCGTCTGCAATGCCCCGATGCGCTGACCGACGATTGACGGGAACCAACTAGCGAAGCACCATCAACAGCACCCCGGTAACGGCCAGCGCCGCGGTCCAAGCACGTCGCAGCGCCGTGCCGCCCAACAAGCCAGGGTGCAGGGCGATACCGCGGCACACGCCGGTGGCGATGACGCCGGTCGTGACCAGCATCGCAGCCGTGTGGACGGCGACTGCCGCCAGCGCCAGGACCAGCGGCCTTGACGCGGTCATCTCGCGTGCCGCACTGCCGGCAAGACACAGCGGCATGAGCGCCGGCACCAGCATCAGCCCGGCCCCGTGAGCGGTGGCCATCAGGAAGGACCACGGGGCGATGCCGGCGTGGCTTGCCCGCGTGCTGATTGGCCTGCGCTGCTCGGTGCTGCACAACAAACGGTACGACGCCGTCCCGATCAGCAGCGCGCCCGCCAGGTCCCGGACCAGCGCGCGGTCCATCGACATGCTCTGCGCTACGGCGCAAGCCACGACGGCGATAAACGTGGCGTGCCCGATGGCGATGGGCAGCAGGGCACGCCGCGCCTGCGCCCCGTCCCGCGCATGTACGCCCCACGCGGCGGCGAACATCCAGCCGTTCGCCGGGATCAATCCATGCAAGGCGCCGAGGCCGGCGATTGCCAGCCACGGCCACAGGGTTGACATGGCGTCCGCATCCGGGTGAGTCGAGGCGGATTCAGGCGTGTACCGCGCGGGACGAACCGGCCTTCGCAAGTGGTACCTGTTCGTAGCGGTCGTGGTGACGAACCCACTCCATCGTGAAGCCGAACTTGTCTTCGTCGCGCCCCTTCGGCGTGAGGTCCAGCAGGTTGTAGGTACCCATCATTACCTCGACGCCGCGCCCGTAGGTCGAGTAGGCGTGAAAGACATCGCCTGCGTCGTCCTTGTAGAACGCGCGGTATCGCGGTGCGCCAGATGCATGGTCATGCCGTCGGCGTGGTCGGCCATGTAGGAGCAACTCTTGCAGGCCCCCAGCCCGGGGTGAACTTGGAGTGCTGCACCAGAAGTTGGCGGCGGCTTTCGAAAAGTTCGGCGAGCGTCCGGGGTCCCTCCAGCGTATCGAAGACGCAATTTTTCTCGACCCGCATCCACGGCAGCGCGCGGCGATCTGGTAGCGCAAGCGCGTCAATTCCTTTTCGCGCGCCAGCAGGGATTTTCGCTCAGCAACTCATTGATCCCTGGACACGACAGCATGGTTCACGGTGTTCATGGTTTTTTTCCCTGGTTGGTCGTTCATCTTTTCCCTGTGTACCCCACAAAGGGGGGTATTGAAATGAATCCTCTGCGCCTCTGTGGTTCAACTGCTTAGCTTGGCCAGTCGGGCCTGAATAAAACGCCGCTCGGGCTCGGTATGCGTGAGATCGAGCGCGCGTTCGTAGGCTTCCTTCGCTTCGGCAACACGACCGAGCCGCCGGCACAGATCGGCGCGGGCCGCGTGCGCGAGCCGGTATTCGGCGAGGTCGCCGCGCGCGACGATGGCGTCGATCAGCGCAAGACCCGCGGCGGGTCCATCGCGCATCGCCACCGCCACCGCGCGATTGAGTTCTACCACCGGCGATGGTTCTAACCGGAGCAGCACGTCGTAAAGCTCGACGATCTGGGGCCAGTCCGTCGCACGAGCGTGCGCGGATTCGGCATGGATCGCCGAGATGGTGGCCTGAAGCGCGTACGGCCCAATGCGCCGGGTGGCGAGCGTGCGTTCCACCAGCGCGATGCCTTCAGCGATCATTTCCCGATTCCACAACGTACGATCCTGTTCCTCCAGGACGATCAAGTCGCCGGCGGGTGAAACACGCGCCGCGCGTCGCGATTCGTTCAATAACATCAAGGCCAGCAAACCCATCACTTCGGGCTCAGGCAATAGCTCGATGACGAGACGGGCAAGGCGGATTGCTTCACCCGAAAGGTCATGACGGGTGAGCGAGGCGCCGGAGCTCGCCGAGTATCCTTCATTGAAGACCAGATAGATCACGCGCAGAACGCTGTCGAGCCGTCCCGGTAGTTCCTTCCGGGAGGGCACCTGATAGGGGATCCTGGCGTCGCGGATCTTGCTCTTGGCGCGCACGATGCGTTGCGCGAGAGTCGGCGCCGCCGTAAGAAAGGCACGGGCAATTTCTTCGGTCGTCAGGCCGCACACTTCGCGCAAGGTCAGCGCGATCTGCGCATCTTCGGGAAGCGCCGGATGACAGCAGGTGAAGATCAGCCGAAGCTGGTCGTCCTCGATTTCCTTCTCGTCCTGCATGCCGGGTTCTTCCGGCGCCGGGATATCCTCGGCGTCCTCACCCAGCGGATCGAAGCGTGATTGCCGCCGGATGCCGTCTATGGCTTTGAAACGTCCGCTTGAAACCAGCCACGCACGGGGATTGGCCGGCACCCCTTCGCTCGGCCACTGCTCCAGCGCGGCCCGAAATGCGTCGTGCAGCGCTTCTTCCGCGAGATCGAAATCGCCTAGCAGCCGTATCAGAGTGGCGAGAACACGGCGCGACTCCGCGCGGTAGATGCTATCGACGATACCTTCGATGCGTTGCCGGGCGACGATGTCAGTTGGTGACAAAAACTTCTCCCGAATGAATCTGCCACAGGTGTCGGCACTCCAGTGCCGGGCCTGGATTCTCTACCCTTTCTGTTTGGCCTCTACCACTGTTTTCAGGTTTGCCAGTCCCTTCTCGAAGTCGGAACCGACCATTTTCTCCACGTTCATGAACAGACCGAATGCCTTGGAGACAAAATTGTTGGTACCGCTCATGCTCCAGGTCACCGTGGTCTGAGCGCCTTCGGGTTTGAAGTCAAACTCGGCGGTGTTGGTGGCCGTAAAGGGTTTGATAAATTCCAGTTTGATGCGGATGCTCTGGTCGGGACGACTTTCCATGATGGTCATGCGGCCCTCTCCGACTTCGTCGTTGCCGGCCCACGAGGTCATGGCGCCCACGCCGGCCGGTGCACCTTCGTAGGTCTGCTTCATCTGCGGATCGAGTTTTGCCCAGGGTGACCAGGCTTCCCGCTTGTGCAGATCGTTCACCTGGGCGAAGACTGTCGCAACCGGAGCGGCGAAGGTGGCGCTGCGCGTGATGCGGAAATCGGCCGGTTGCAGGGCGACAACGCTGGCGAACAGGGCAACGATGAGAACCAGAGCGAGAAGGATTTTCTTGAACATGGCGGCAGTCCCTTGACGGAAAATTGGTACGATCAGAAGTATCTGTCCATGCCCCGAAAGATTCAAGTGAGCCCGAATGGGAGTGCTGTGGCGCGAATGCGCGCGATAGATGTCGCGGGAGAATCCTCATGCCCTTCGATCTGATCGGCTTGCTGGATTCCCTGCGCCTGCGCTGGCGCCACGATTCTCTGGAGGTATTTCAGGACAATGAAGAGCGTTTCGTCCTGGACGATGCAGACGGACTCACACTGGACCACAGACGCCGGATCGTGCGCCGTGGCGGTCGCGTGTTGGCTGATTTTGCAGAAGTGGAGTGCATCCGCATCCGCACCTGCGACGAAGCCAGGAATGCAGTGCATTGGAAACTTTATCTGGGTCGCATCCGCAAACGCGACCTTGTCATTGGCAGGACGGAAGATCAGTTGCAGGGGTCAAGAGTGGCTGCCCGGATGGCAACGCTTTTGGACAAGCCGGTTGTCGTGCGCAAATGAAGAAATGTTCCACCCGGCGACTGGTGCGCAGCGATTTCAATCGGCCCACGCTCGACGTGGCGCGCAGCCTTCTGGGCAAGTTCATTGTGTGCACCGCCGGGCGACATACGGTGCTGGCGATGATCACGGAACTGGAAGCCTACAAGGGGCCGCGGGATCGGGCCGCGCACTCTTTCGGTGGCCGGCGCACCCGGCGCGTGGAGCCGCTCTATGGCGAGGGCGGCACGGTGTACGTGTACCTGATCTACGGCCTGCACTGGATGCTCAATTTCAGCACCGC
>JBJXFN010000116.1:0-4934 GCA_046155535.1 Burkholderiales bacterium | reverse complement strand
GGTTTGATTCCCCTCTCCAGTTGCGTCTGGATCATCGTTCGCTCTTCAATACCCAACTGACCGTAGCGTTTTCCCATGCAACATTCTCTCCCACAAATGTTGCACTTGGTTTTTGAGCGCGCCCTTCCTATACCCCGAAGCCGCAGAGCACAAGCAATCAAGGGGATTACAAGTCAAAAGTAGATCGTAGTCGCGTGAGGAGAAACGCAATGGTCAAGTATCGGGTTGGAGCGCTGGTCGTACTGGTGTCGGCGCTGCTGTTTGCCTGTTCCGGCGGTGGCAGTAATCCGGCGAGTCCTGGTTCCGCCGGCGGAACAACACCCACCGGCGGCGGGACCGCCGCATTGGTCTCGGCACTCGCGTTGGACGACGACAGCCCTGCGAAGTCCGTGCTCGCGGACCTGCCGGGCGGCGCGAAGATGGATCTGTATTTTCCGCAGTATTCGGTGCGAAGCTCAGTCGAGGTCAAGGCGTCCTCGCTCGTCGATCTCAAATTGCCGACCGGCAATGTCGCCGGAGTAGTGCGCCTCGAGCCGGACGGTCTGCAATTGTTCAACACCGCCATCCTGACGTTGAAAGTTCCCGGTAACCTCGATCCCGCCAAAACGCTGGGCTTCTCGATTCACAACGGCCAGGTCAGTTATCAACGCGTGCAGATTCGTCACGAAGGTTCTCTCACTTCCGTCGATTTGCCGATTACCGGATTTTCCGAGCACGGTCTGGTCACCGACGCCGATCCCGCGCTGGTCGCGCTGGCGGTGAGCGTGAACGCACCTGCGTTGGCTGTGTTGAACGCACAGCTTGCGGTGCTCACCGATATTTCGACGATTCGCTCCAAACTCGCGGACTACTTCAACGACCACGTCAAACCGAAACTTGAACTCGCGGCGACTCTGCCCTCGGTGCAGGTGAATCTCGAAGCCGGGATGCGCGCCTACATCGACTGGCGCGATCTGCTCAACATTATGAGTTCGCTTTTTCCCGGCGTCGGCTCTGCGGGCATCGATGAATCTGTTGTGACGCCCTTGCTGTACGACGCGGTCCGACAAGGCATGCTGCACTGGAACGAGCGGTGTAATGCTACGTTTGACCCGGCCGACGCTCGCCGCGCGGTGCTGGCTTGGTTATGGGCACCGGTCGTGTATCTCGATCGCCAGACCGGCATTCGCAAACAGGACTTGCTCGACATGCTCTGCGTCACGCTGGAACTGACGAGCATCGAGCTGACCCAGTTGCTTAACTCCGAGCAGGCCGAACCGCTGAAGATTATTGAAGGCCTGAAAGTACGGACAGAACCCGTACGCTACGACACGCCGGTGCGTGTGCGCGTGGCGCAAGTGGCGGGTGGCAGCATCGGAGGCGCACCGACGGTGACCAACGCACAGGGCGTCGCAACGCTGACTGCGACCGTGCAGGGCGATAATCCCGGCCTCGCTGCCGAATTCGATACCTCACCCGAAGGCTTCAGCGGGGTGTTGGATCGCAAGGTGCGCGTGTTCCGGCCACGCAACGGAGGGCAGGACAAGCTGATCACCGGCAAGACTTTTAGCGGAACGGTCAAGGAGTGGTTCCTATACGGTGGGAACTGCGGGGCTGTGCCGACCGAAGGTATCTGCGCTGGGCAGCCCGAGTGCCGGGTGGACGGCAGTCAGGTGCATCTGGGCGGCACGGTCGTCATCGCCGGCGATCCTTTGGCATACGACATCGAGTTCGTCGACTCCGGGTTCCAGCCGCCCCAGGGCCCGCCCGTAGCGCAAACCTGGCGTTACAAAGGGACCGGTACGTTTAGCGCGGTGAATTCGTCCACGGGGTTCAGTTACAACGTGAATGGTGTTACCACCTACGCCACCGACCCGAACGGAAGCTTCCTGACGACACATAACTTCGGGTTGTCGATCCACAACACAACCGGCATTCTGACCGGACGAATCCTCTGGCCATGCCACCGGATGGAGCTGGAAATGCAACCGGTTCCGCCCGTGCCGTAAACCTGTGTCGGTTCCGCGCGCGCTTGCCGCGGCCACCACGGACACGGCTTGCACGCCCTGTCGTCGCCTTTTCCGGCGGTGTTGACTCGCAAGTGTTGCTGCGCGCACTCGCATCTTTGCGCGCAGATTGTCGCGCCCTCTGCGCCACTGAGTAACGCTGGCGGCGGCGAGAAAATGGCGAGGAACCAGAAAGGCGCCATCGATCCGGCGAGTATTTTGCCAAACTGCAACCCATATGTAAGCCCTAGGTTTGTATCCTGACAGCGAAACAATGCGCAACGCATATCGCTGTCGGAACCCGGGTCTGCTTTCTCTTCTTTGGTGAAAACTCCCGTGAACGGCTTTGGCCGGGGTTGCGAGATCCCGGCCATTCTTTTGGGCTGATCCGATGGGCGGAGGCAAGCGTCGCGTTGTTTAGCGGGAACTGGCGCGTACGAAAAGGCATCTGCATTCTCCGGAATTCCCGCTGCGGCCTTTTTGCCTGCTCCGATGGTGCTTCGGTTCCGAGAGCAGGGACGATTCTGATATATCATTCTCCAAGTGCCACGAATGGGACCTCTGTGTCCACCGCGAAGTCCCACCAGGATTTTTCAATCATTGCCGTTTAATTCACTTCGTCGTCCATGTCCAGCCTGGCACTTACTCCGGAAATCCTCCATCGCGTTTTGCCGGCCGAGTACGTTTCGCGCGGGAAGCGCTACGCCGAAGACGATTGCGTCAGCGATCTGGAATATTTCTCCGGCGAGCACCGCTATGCGGCCAAGGTACAGGGTACGGCCCCGGAGCCTTACCGGGTCGAAGCCCAGTTGATGCGGGGATCGAGCGGCGCGGTGGTCTACGGGCTGTGCACTTGCCCGATGCGGGTGAACTGCAAGCATGTCGCCGCGATGCTCTGGAAAGCAATGCAAACACCGTCCCGAAAAATGACTGCGGCGGCAAACCCGCAATTTGCGTCAGCGCTGAGAAATATCTCGACGGCACTGCATGGAGCGCCGCTCCCGTCCAATCCGGCACCGGCCCCGAGTCTGCCCGCTTCCACGGCGGCCGGGCTGCCATTCGAATTGAGCAATTGGCTGGAAAATGCTCAGCGTGTCAGGCAGGCAGGGAGCAAGCGGGGAAGAAATGTTGCCGACTCGCCGCAAACGCTGCTCTACCTGATCAGTGACGCAGCGCGGCCGATGCCGTCCGCGCCGGTTTTGGCCTGTGCGCTGGTGCGAAGTCTCAAGAGCGGCGCCTACAGCAAGCCTGCATCCTGGCGCAATGTGCGTCAGGCGATCTCGGTGCCGCCTCGCTTCGTGTCGGAGGAAGATCAGCGAATATTCCGGATGCTGATGATCGACGCCCGTGAATTGACGGGTGGGGAATTCGCCCTGGAGGGCGAAACCGGGACGCAAATTTTGCGCGCCGTGCTGGCGACCGGCCGCTGCCATTGGGCCGACACCGGTTCGGCGCCGCTCACGGAAGGTCCGCCGCGAAACGCAAAGGTAGCCTGGACGATCGGCGAATCGGGCGCGCAGCGGGTGATCTTCGAAGCGCAGCCCGCGGCGGAACAAATTTTGCCATTGGCACCTCCCTGGTACGTGGATGCCAAGACCAGCCAATGCGGCGTGCTGGAAACGGGCCTGTCGGCGGCGGTGGTGGCGCTGCTGGCCACGGCGCCCGAACTGGCGCCGGAACATGCCGCCATCGCCCGCGATGCGATGGCCGCCGTGCCGGACGCCCCCGAGCTTCCCTTGCCGGTGGTGCCGGAATTCATCGACCGGCGCGACGTGGTGCCGGTACCGCATCTGCGCCTGCGAACCATGGAGATGTTCGAAAGTTTCCGCGGACGGGGCCGCTGGACCAACGAGTTCCTGGATATTGCTGTACTGGAGTTCGAATACGACGGCGTACGCGCGGGCCGCGACAGTCCGGGGCTGTTGAGCAGCTTCCGGGATGGCAAGGTTCTGCGTACCAAGCGCGACCACGTCGCAGAGAAAAAAGCCCACGCTGCGCTCGCCGGGGCGGGCTTCGTCAAGCTCTTCACCGTCGCGGCATTTTTTCCTCACCCGCACAAGCACGATTACACGCTGCCGGACGAGCAGGCCTGGCTCGAATTCATGGCCGACCGGCTGCCCTCCTTGCGCAGCCAGGGCTGGCAGATCGATTGCGACGAAAATTTCCGGTTTGCCACAGTGGATGCCGGTGATTGGCGTGCCGAAATTCGGGAATCCGCACAAGACTGGTTCGACCTGAGCCTGGAGGTGGAAGTCGAAGGCAGGCGCGTAGACCTGATTCCCCTGTTGCTCACCGTCATTCGCGAGCGGCCGGAACTGCTCCATCGAAAGACGCCGGGCGCGGACAAAGGCAACCTGTTCGTGCGTCTCGATGACGGGCGCCTGATGCCGGTGCCTTTCGCGCGCTTGCAGCCGCTGGTTGCGGTGTTGCACGATTTGCTGGATAACGCGCCGGCCGGAAAACTGCGGCTGCCCCGCGCGGATGTGCAACGGCTCGCGGACCTGGACGCAGCGACGCCACTGAAATGGGAAGGCGGCGAAGCGTTGCGCGCCATGGGTCGCAAGCTCGCCGATTTCAAAGCCATCGCGCCGGTGGCATCGCCCGCGCAATTCCATGCGGACTTGCGGCCTTATCAGGCGCACGGTCTGGCCTGGTTGCAGTTTCTGCGTGAATTCGGCCTGGGCGGGATTCTGGCCGACGACATGGGTCTGGGAAAGACGGTGCAGACCCTCGCGCACATCCTGATCGAAAAACAGGCCGGACGCTTGAAGCACCCGGTGCTGGTGGTGGCGCCCACCAGCGTGGTGCCGAACTGGAAGGCCGAGGCGGCGCGATTTGCGCCGCAATTGCGCGTGCATGTGTCGCACGGGTTCAAACGCAAGGACGCCTTCGGCGCGATTGCTTCGTCGGATCTGGTGCTCACGACCTACGCGCTGCTGCCGCGGGACG
>JBJXFN010000099.1:0-19167 GCA_046155535.1 Burkholderiales bacterium | reverse complement strand
GAGCGCGGCTTGTCGGTGCTCAATACCGGCATCTATACATTTGTGGTGATCTTCGGTTCCTTTGTCGGTTACCTGGCGGCGGCGTATGCGTCGGACCATCTCGGGCGCAAGAAAACGTTTTTCCTGTTTGCCGCAGGCTCGGCGCTGATCGCGATTCTTTATACGCAGATTCCGATCAACGACACCCTGATGCTGTTCCTCGGGTTCCCGCTGGGTTTCTTCGTGTCCGGAAATTTCAGCGGCTGCGGTCCATTCCTGACGGAGTTATATCCAAGCCGGGTGCGCGGCTCCGGCCAAGGCTTCGTCTACAACTTCGGACGCGGCATGAGCGCGTTTGCCACACCGCTGGTGGGTTATCTGAGCACGACCATCACGCTGGGCAAGGCCATTGGCCTGGTCGCCATCGTCGGCTTCGCCGTGGTGATTCTGGTGGTTGCGCTGCTGCCGGAGACACGGGGCAAGGCGCTTGCAGTGTACGATTAGCTCGCCAAACGATAAACAACACACGCTCACCGCAGATACCCTACGTGCGCAGCACGTCGGAGTACCCTTTTTGGACACGGAGGACGCAGAGGAAAAAACTTAACAACCGGGAAAGCAGATAGTTACGTGAATTCGCCCACGCAATATTTAAATCATTTCGTAAATGTGTGCGTGCTGACAGCAATCCTGACGTAGCCTATTGATCTTTTCGGAATTCGAGATAAATTCTCCCTCACCCTCGGTCCCTCTCCCGGAGGGAGAGGGAGGAAAGAGCCCGTCTCCCTCCGGGAGAAGGGTGGGGATGAGGGAATCGTCTTTGAATTGACGTTCTGTCATATATTTTGGGAGCCTGAAAAAATCATCAAGGAGCCAATTCAAATGACCATGATCGAAACCGGAAGCGGCGCGCTTCACTATGACTTGTGCGACGTGGTGCCGGCATGGATCGAGAATCCGCAGACCATTCTTTTCCACCATGGCATTGGCGCCAATATCCACATCTGGGCGGATTGGCTGCCGGTGCTGGCAACTCGCTACAGACTGCTGCGTTTCGACATGCGCGGCTTCGGCAGGTCGGTGCAGCCGTCGCGCGACTATCGCTGGTCTTTCGACTCTCTCACGGCCGATCTGCTGAAGGTGGCCGATGCCGCGGGTGCCGAGCGATTCCATCTGGTGGGGGAGTCGATCGGCGGCACCGTGGCGATGGCGTGTGCTCTGAAGTCGCCCGAAAGATTGCTCAGCCTCACGCTTTCCAATGCCGCTGCGCGGGGCGGACTGGTGTCAAACGTCAAAGGCTGGCGCGATGTATTGGCGCAGGAGGGTCAGGCGGGCTGGGCAAGATTGCTGATGACCTCGCGGTTTCATCCCGGCGCGCTCGATCCGGCCTTGCACACGTGGTACCAGCGGGTCCACGAGACCTGCTCCATGGATGCGACCCTGGCACTCGCGGACTTGCTGCTGGGTGCTGACCTGACACCGCGACTGGGCGAGATCAAACTGCCCACCCTGCTGCTCAGCCCGCAATCCAGCCCGTTCATTCCGCTGGAAGTGATGGCCGCGATGCGCTCGGCGATCCCGGGAGCCGAGTTGCAGGTTTTCGCTCACTCCAAACACGGTCTGCCCTTGTCCCACGGACGCGCCTGCGCGGAAACCCTGGCGGCTTTTCTGGCGCGCCGCTGCGCCTGAGCGAATCGGAGCGCGCCTGCGTTTCATTGCGGCGCGCGCCGCGATCAACTTTTTTGTACCTTGCCGCCTTTGTCCAGGCACTGCTTCTCGGACATCGTCACCCAGCCTTTTCCCTTGCAGGCGTTCTGACCATGGCAGGACGTGGTGGCGGTTGCGCACTCGCTCTTGCCCTTGCAGGCATTGACGCCTTCGCACTGCACCTTGGCCGGCGTGGTATCGGCTGCGCCCACCTCGTGGATGCCGTTCAAAAACAATCCGGCGGCGGCAAGGGCCAGTGCTGCGCCGGTGAATCCCTTCACTGTCTTTCGTTTGTTGTCGTCCATGTTTCCTCCAAGGTGAGTGCATTGCGAAGGTCAAATCAAAAGCCACCGGTTTCAGTCGGATGGCAAGTCCAATGCATAGTGTACCGCTGCCGGGGGCGACCGCAATCGCCGAGCACGCATCATTGTTCGGGTCGGCGCCCCGCACGCGACGCGTGGCGGCGATTCAGCAGCAAGTACATGGCTGGAATCACGAACATCGAGAGCAATGGCGCGGTGACCATGCCTCCCAACATCGGCGCGGCGATGCGCTGCATGACTTCCGAACCGGTACCGCTGCCAACCATGATCGGCAACAATCCGGTGATGATGACCGCGACCGTCATGGCCTTGGGCCGCACACGCTGCACCGCGCCTTCCCGGATGGCGTCGAGCAGATCGGCCTGACTGCCCTTGTTGCCGGCAAGGCGCGCTTGCCAGGCATGCGTCAGGTACAACAACATGATGACGCCGAACTCCGCTGCCACGCCGGCGAGTGCAAGGAATCCCACCGCGCTGGCCACGGACAGATTGTGCCCGAGCAACCACAGGATCCAGATCCCACCTGCCAGGGCAAACGGCAAGGTGGCCATGATCAGGAAGGCCTCCTCGAAGCGCCGGAAGATCAGGTAGAGCAAAACGAAAATGATCATCAGGGTGGCCGGCACGACGATTTTCAGTTTTTCCGTCGCGCGTTCCAGGAATTCGAACTGGCCGGACCAGGAGATCGAATAGCCGGCCGGCAGTGCGACCGCTTGTGTCACCGCCTGCTGCATGTCGCGCACCGCGGAGCTCAGATCACGCCCCCGGATGTCGATGTACACCCAGCCCGACAAACGGGCGTTTTCGCTCTTGAGCATCGGCGGACCGTCGATGATCCGGATCGCCGCGATATCCCCGAGCCGGATCTGCGCCCCGCGTTCCGTCAGCACCGGCAACTGGCGCAGTTTCTCGACCGAATCACGCACCTCCCGCGGGTAACGCACATTGATGGGAAAACGTTGCAGTCCTTCGACGGTCTCGCCAATGTTGTCCCCGCCGATGGCCGCGGAGACGATGTCCTGCACATCGACGACATTCAGACCGTAGCGGGCTGCGGCGTCGCGGTTGATGGTGATGTCCACGTATCGCCCGCCGGTGAGCCGCTCCGCGAGCGCCGACGAGACCCCGGGCACCTGTTTGACGACCCGCTCGACCTCGGCAGCGATGCGGTCGATTTCTGCGAGGCTGGTTCCGGATACCTTCACGCCCACGGGGCTTTTGATGCCGGTGGCCAGCATGTCGATGCGATTGCGAATCGGCGGTACCCAGATATTCGAAAGTCCCGGCACACGGACGATGCGGTCCAGCTCTTCGACCAGCTTGTCCGAGGTCATGCCAGGGCGCCACTGATCGCGGGGCTTGAACTGGATGGTTGTTTCGAACATTTCCAGCGGGGCCGGGTCGGTCGCGGTTTCGGCGCGGCCGGCCTTGCCGAACACGCTGGCCACTTCGGGTACGGTCTTGATCAGCCGATCGGTCTGCTGCAACAACTCGGCGACCTTGCCTGCGGAAATGCCCGGCAGCGCCGATGGCATGTAAAGCAGGTCGCCTTCGTCCAGGGGCGGCATGAACTCGCCGCCCAGTTGCCCGGCCGGCCACAGCGATGCGGCAGCGACCAGCACCGCAGCGGCAACGGTAAGTTTCGGAAAACGCAGCACCGCGTTCAGTAATGGTTGGTAAAGCGCAATCAGCAGGCGGCTCAACGGGTTCTTGCGTTCCGCCGGGATGCGTCCGCGGATCAGATATCCCATCAACACCGGAATCAGGGTCACCGCCAGGCCGGCCGCTGCGGCCATGGCGTAGGTCTTGGTGAAGGCGAGCGGGGAGAAGAGGCGGCCCTCCTGTGCCTCCAGCGTAAACACCGGGACAAAGGACAGCACGATGATCAGCAGGGAGAAGAACAGCGCCGGCCCGACTTCCACCGCCGCATCACCGATCACCCGCCAGTGTTCGTCTGCTTTCAGACGCGAACCCGGGTGTTGGTGGTGCCAGGTTTCGATGTGCTTGTGGGCGTTTTCGATCATGACCACCGCGGCATCGACCATGGCGCCCACGGCGATGGCAATCCCGCCCAGCGACATGATGTTGGCGTTTACGCCCTGGTAGTGCATGACGACAAAAGCGGCGAGGATGCCCAGTGGCAGGGAGACAATCGCCACAAAGGCTGAGCGCAAATGAAACAGGAAAACCAGGCAGACCAGGGCCACGACGAGGAACTCCTCGATCAGTCTTTCCGCCAGCGTCCGTACCGCGCGATGAATCAGTTGCGAGCGGTCATAGGTCGGGACGATCTCCACCCCCGGCGGCAGGCCGGGCTTGAGTTGCTCCAGCCTGTTCTTGACCGCGGCAATGGTCTGCAGCGCATTCTTGCCCGAGCGCATCACGATGACGCCGCCGGCGACTTCGCCTTCGCCGTTCAGTTCGGCAATGCCGCGCCGCATTTCCGGCCCCGTCTGAATGTGCGCGACCTCACCCAGCCGCACCGATACGCCCGCGTCGGTTGATGCGAGCGGAATCTTGCGGAAATCCTCCAGGGTTTGCAGATACCCCGAAACACGCACCATGTATTCGGCTTCGCCCAACTCCAGCACGGAGCCGCCGGATTCCTGGTTGGCGTTCCGCACAGCCTCGATGACCTTCCGGTGCGGGATATTGAACGCGCGCAGCTTGTCCGGATCGAGAACGATCTGGTACTGCCGCACCATGCCGCCGATCGTTGCGACTTCCGCGACATTCGGCACGGCCTTGAGTTCATATTTGAGGAACCAGTCCTGCAGCGCGCGCAGTTGCGACAGGTCCATCCTGCCGCTGCGGTCCACCAGTGCATATTCGTACACCCAGCCCACACCGGTGGCGTCCGGACCCAGTGCGGTTTTCGCCTGTGCCGGCAGCCTCGCCTGCACCTGGTTCAGGTATTCGAGCACGCGCGAGCGCGCCCAATACGGGTCGGTGCCGTCCTCGAACAGAACGTAGACGAAGGAATCTCCGAAAAACGAATACCCGCGCACCGTCTTCGCGCCCGGCACCGACAGCATGGTGGTGGTGAGCGGATAGGTGATCTGGTTTTCGACGATCTGCGGCGCCTGTCCCGGATAGGTCGTGCGGATGATGACCTGGACGTCCGACAGATCGGGAATTGCATCCAGCGGCGCTCTGGCCAAAGCCCAGAGGCCCCAGCCCGTAAGCATCATCGTGGCGAGCAGCACCAGGAAGCGGTTGGTGATGGACCAGCGGATGAGATTGGCGATCATTGCGTTGACTTCTTTTCGCCCGACATCGGTGCGGCGGGCGTGCGAGGGAGGGAAGAGATGGAGAGGATCTCGAACATGCCGGCTGCGGTCTTGCGGAATGCAAACGCAACCCTGTCTCCCACGGCCAGATTCCCGGGCAGGCCGAAGGCAGGCACCCGGAATCCCATCGTCATCGGCCCCCATTGCAGGGATGGGATAGGGCCGTGCGAGAGCGTCACCTCCTCCTTGCCGATACGCTCCACTTTCCCTTCTCCATGGTGCGTCGGCTCGCCACGCTGGTCAGCCGCAGGCATCGGCGCATCGCCCATGCGTACCGCGGTGCCCCGGAGGCTGGCTTCTGAATCGATCAGAAACTGGCCGGAGACGACGATCTTCTGGCCGGCTTCGAGTCCATGGCGAATCTCGGTGCGGCCTTCGCTTTCCTGTCCGACCTCTACATCAACCGGGGCAAATGTGCCGTCGCCCTGCATGACGATGACAACACTGCGAAGCCCGGTGCGGATGACCGCCTCGCTTGGCACCAGCCGGATTTCCTGTTGCGCGGCCGGCGCGAAGCGGACCGTTGCAAACATGCCCGGCACCAGTTCGCCCTTCGGATTCGCCAGTTCGATGCGCGCCTTGAGCGTGCGGGTCGATGCATTGACTTCGGGAAGGATGGCGTTCACGCGGCCCTTGAAGTTGCGGCCCGGCAGGGCGGGGGAGCGCGCGGTGACCTCGTTGCCGGCGCGCACCGCACTGGCCTCGTTTTCGCGGACCTCGGCGTAGACCCACACCGGATCGAGCCCGTTGATCCGGAACAACGACGCGCCCGCCATCACCGTCATGCCTTCGCGCGCGCCCAGTTCCGTGACAACTCCGCTGATCGGCGCATGCAGCGTCAGGCGTGCCTCGACGTGTCCGGTTGCATCGACTCGTTGCATCTGATCGTCCGTCATGCCGACCAGACGCATTCGCTGGCGCGCGCCCTCCACCAGCGCTTCCAGTCCGGTGCCGGCCATGCGCCGCACCGAGAGATACTCCTCCTGTGCCGCCACCCACTCCGGGACGTAGAGATCTGCCAGCGGTTGACCCTTGCGCACCGGGTCCAGCGGCGCGCGGACGTGGAGTTTCTCGACGAACCCATTGCTGCGCGCCTGCACCAGCGCCAGGTCACGTTCGTTGTAGGCTACGCTGCCCACCGCTTCGACATCCGATGTCAAAGTCCCCATCGTGACTTCGGCGGTGCGCACGCCAAGGTTTTGCTGCATACGCGGGCTGATTGCGACCTTGCCTTCACCGTCGTTGCCGTCATCGGCATAGACAGGAACCAACTGCATGTCCATGAAAGGGGACTTGCCTGGTTTGTCGAATTTTTGCCCAGGCACCATCGGGTCATGCCAATACAGGACTTTTCTCTCGTCACGGCTCGCAGTCGCGCTGCCGTCTGATGTTGGAGTCGCCATGTCCATGCCCTGCTGCATTCCAAGTCGATACACGCCATAGGCTGCGGCAACCAGGAGGCCCGTGGCGACCCCCGCGAGAATCAGATTCCGGGTGCTCATCGCGCCTCCTTGATCTGATTTGCCCCAGCCTGTGACCGCGCATGCGGGGGTGTCGATCCGACACCCTCAGGGGGAAAGAGAAAATTGAGTTGTGCCCACAGGCGCGCAATTTCCGCTTCCAGGTTCACCGTCTGCATACGGACGTCAATTTCGCCCCGGCGCGCGGCGAGCACTTCGGACAGCGACGCCTTGCCGCCCTGGTAGGCGGCGAGTGCCGCCTGGGTGCGCTCCCTGGCGAGCGGCAGCATTTCACGTTCGACGCGCGCCAGGCGCTCGCGGCCGTTCTCCCATTCAGCGTTCAGGGTTCGGACCTCGCCGATGTGCGCTCGCAGCGCCTCCTCGCGTTCAGCTTTGGCGCGCTCCACCAACGCGAGCCTGGCGGCAAGCTCGCGGTTCTGGCGGTTCTTCTGATCCCATTGCAAGGGAATCGAGACGCCGATCGACACCATGTTCGAATAGTCCGGGCCGCGCTGGCTGTATGAGACCTCCAGGCTCCAGTCCGTTTTCTGGTCTGCCGCAGCGATTCTGGCGTCGGTGGCAACGATGTCTTCTTCCCGCGCGAGAACGCGAATTTCCGGATGAAGGAGGATCCCCGAGTCGAGCGCGCCACCCTCCCGGTGCAGCGATTCGATGGCGGGTTTGCCGGACAACGGGGCATCGGCTCCTTCGCCAATCCAGCGCGCCAGATTGATTCTGGCGGTGCGAACGCGGCGGCCCATTTCGCTGGCCGTGATCTCCAGGCCGACCTGCGAGCTGTGCGCAGCCAGGATGTCTGCCTGACTGCCACGGCCGGCACGGTAGGCGCCCTCGGAGGCCACCACTTCGAGTTTGGCTTCCTCCGCCTGTTGCGCGAGCACTGCCGCTGCAGCCTCGGCGTAATAACACTCGAGCCAGGCCAACGCGGTATCGCGCGCAATGGAGGCCAGTGCCGCGGTTTTTTCGGCGAGAAGTTTGTCCCCTTCGGAAGCAAATTTGCGAGCACGCAATTGGCGCTTCTCGGCGCGCGTGAAATCCTGCGTGATGCCGATGCGTCGCATGGTCATGAAGTCGCGGGTCAGGCTGAATTCATCGGGTCCGTTGATCGGCAGGTTGTCGATGGCAAGAGTGAGGACAGGGTCCGGCAATTGCCCGGCGGCCAGCGCCCGTTCCCGCGACGCTGCGACGGTGGCATCCAACGCCGGGATCTGTTGCGAACGTTCGATCGCACGACGCTGCGCTTCCTGCAAGGTCAGCGGCGCATCGGCAGCACAGACCTGGGCGGCGAAAATTGCGGCAACGATCAGAATTGCCAGACCGGCAGTGCGGGAAATGCCCGCTCGCAATGGGTGCCCCCGGACATACGCCGGGAACGGAATGATCTGTGCGCACGCAAAGGGTGCGGCAAGTGCTGCCGCGTCCGAAGAATTCGGGAATTTCATATGGCCTCCGCAAAAAAAACACCAACAGCCGCTGGCGCGGCGGATTCAGTGCCTGCGAAGGTTAAAGCTGAAAACTACAGAAGCGGATGGAAGGCGGAGGGTCAGGCGAGTGAACAAATTCGCACAGATGATGCGCGATGACTGCAGCCGGGTCGGCAACCGACGGCACTGTTAACACGGACATGGCCGAAGCCTGGGGGACGGTGGCCTCGGCGGGGTGCGTATTCTGGTCCCCGCCATTGCAATTCTGAAGGCAGAGATTCTTTGAGCCCATGTCTTCGCAATCCATGCCCTCCATGTCCGCGAACGCCATCGCCGGCGTTGCGTCCGGCGCGGAACAGGCTTGTGCGACGCCCGCTGCCTGGGCGAACAACAGTCCGGAGGCAAGCCACAAGGCAATCCACGAACGCGTATTTTTGGAAAAGGTCACGTCAGCCACATTGCAAGGGTTATGCCATCTTAAACCTGTACCACGGTCGCCGTCGAGCCACGGCGAAATTCCATGAATGGGAGGATGTGGAATCCGATTGGTTCCCGACGGGCTGAAAATTGCCGACTCTTCGGAGGAGCGAACTAGATGTCGTGTGCGGCGACCCTGGTGGTGCGGCCGATGTTGTAGGTGTCCTTGAGCAGCACGGCATCGTGAGCCTTGAAGTTCATGGTCATCTTCGGCCATTTGAAGCTCTTGATCGAGTCATGCGTGAGTTTTGCCGCACCTGCCTGTTTGTCGACGGAAATAATCTTGCCACGGCCAGCATGGGTGGCGGCGGCTGGCGCATGCCGGCCTTCCTCCGCGAAGGCGGACGACGGGACGATGATGCTGAATGCAAGCGATACGGCGAGAAGAAAAGTTGTCATTTAAGTCTCCTTGGGGTTGTGAAAATCAAATCGGAAGTCACCGTTTCCGTCAAAACGACCGATCGCTTTTCCTGCGTCAGGTCCTTAACGCGCATGCTCTTCGTGGCCGGGTGATTTTCCCGATGTTGCAGGGGCGACGCCCTCATCGAGCTTCCACGCAACGGTTCCCGGCGGATGTTTGTACCAACCCGGGTCGCGGTAGTCGCCGGGTGCGATGTCCGCACGAATCTTGACGACGGTGAACATTCCGCCCATTTCCAGCGGCCCGAACGGACCTTCGCCCATCATCATCGGCAGGGTGTTCTCCGGAATTGACATATGACCCATGGCACTGTGTGCGGCATGTTCCGCCATGCCAGTCTCGCCCATCGCCATGTAACCCGGTAACAGTTTCCCGATCTTTTCTGCGATGTCGTCGTGCTTGACTCCGACCATGTTGGGCGTGTCGTGACCCATGGCATTCATGGTGTGGTGCGACTTGTGGCAATGCAGAGCCCAGTCGCCCGGCGCATCGGCAATGAATTCACCGACCCGCACGTTGCCCACTGGTACCAGCATGGAAGTTTCCCGGTAGCGTGCCGTCTGTGGAATCCACCCCGCATCGGTCCCGGTTACCTCGAAGGCGGTGCCGTGAATATGGATCGGATGCTCGTGCATCGAAAGGTTGGCCACCCGGATGCGTACTCGTTCACCCAGCCGCGCCACCATCGGATCGATGCCGGGGAAAACACGGCTGTTGAACGACCAGATGTTGAAATCAGTCATCACGGAGGCGTCCGGTCGCGCGGTGCCGGGGTGCACCGCGAAGTTATGCAGGATGATGCCGTAGTCGCGGTCGATGTGCGGGTTCTCCGGCGTCTTCGGATGCACGATGAACAGCCCCATCATGCCCAGCCCCATTTGTACCATCTCGTCGGCGTGCGGGTGATACATGTAGGTGCCGTTCTGGCGCAACGTGAATTCGTACACGTAGGTCTCACCCGGTTTGATATGCGGCTGATTCAGACCGCCGACGCCATCCATGCCGTTGGGAAGAAAAATGCCGTGCCAATGAATGGTGGTGTGCTCCGGCAGCTTGTTGGTGACCAGGATGCGCACCCGGTCGCCCTCGACGCATTCGATGGTCGGGCCTGGTGTCTGACCGTTGTAGCCCCAGCAATTGACCACCATGCCGGGGGCGAATTCGCGCCTGACCGGCTCGGCGGTGAGATGAAAAACCTTGACCTCGTTTTCCATTTTCCAGGGCGCGGTGCTGCCGTTCAATGTGACCACTGGCGTGTAGTGCTGACCGGCGGGTGGCGGCAGCGGCGGCCGTGTCGCGGCAGCCGATTGTTCGGCGGCGCTGGCCTTGCGAAAGACTGCCGATACGGCGCTGCCAGTGAGCAGGGCAGCGCCGGATGTTAGAAGTTCTCGACGAGTCATCATGATCATTGGTCTCCGTTTGGGTGAGCGTCTTGCGCGGGCGTTTGTGAATCGTCGCTAACGGATGGCATTGCGGCGGGGCGATCCTGCCGCGCGCCGAGGGCGCGCTCGAGGTCTGTCCAGGCGAGCCAGAAGTCCCGGCTGGTGGCAATGTATTGGCGGCCGGTCTGAATTTGGGCTTGGGAGGCCAGCAGCAGGTCGTACACGCCCAGAAGCATGCCGTTGTAGAACTTAAGCGTTTCAGCGACGATGGTTTTCTGCAAAGGCAGCAGCGAATTTTCGTAGTGCTTCACGGCGCGATGCAGCGAGTGGAGACGTTCACGCGCCTCCCGCGCTTCCGAACGGATGTCCACGGCCAGCGCGGCAACTTGTTCTTCGGCGCGCCGGCCTTCGGATTCCAGCCGCGCGATCCGTGTCTGCCCCCAATTGAACAGCGGCAGCCCAAATTCCAATTTTGGGCCGTAGGATTTTTCCCCGTCCGAGTCGCGTTCGTACTGCACGCCGATTCCGAGGGGACTCAACCAGCGAAACTGGTATGCCAGGTGCAAAGCATGGGCGAAGCCCTCCGCTTCCTGTTTCGCGGCGTCCAGGTCCAGTCGGTGCTCGACTGACCGTCGTTCCACATCGCCGAGTGCTGGCAATGCGGAGGGGATCGGCGGCAGGCGCTCCGGAATCTTCCAGCGTGTGTCCTTGCCCCACAGCCCCATCAGACGGTTGAGTTTTTCGCGGTCTGTTTCGAGTTGTGTTTCCGCCTGCGCAACCTCCAGCAGGGTTTGCGCGTGAAATGCCTGTTGCAGAGTCAGCTCGCGCTTGCTCAGGTTGCCGGCCGCATACTGGCGCTGCGCGAGTTCCGCGGCGGACTCGGTGGCGAGGATCACCTGTCGCGCGAGTACCAGCGCCTGCGCGTCGCCGACCACCCGATAATACTGACCCTGAACGTCTGCCGCGAGATCGAGGACGTTTTTGGAAACGACGAGCGTGGCACGTCGTGCGGCCGCGTCGCCGACTTTCTTTCGCGCCGACAGAGTGAACACGCCAAGAAAATTCTGCGTGATATCGAGAGAGATTTCGGTGCCGGCACTCTGAAACAGGGCGCTGGCGCCAAACACTGGATTCTCCAGCAGCCCAGCCTCGACAAGGTCCGCTTGTGCGATACCCAGTTCTTCGAATTTTGCCTGGAGCCCGCGATTGTTGAGCAATGCGACTTGCACTGCTGAATCGGCGTCAAGCTCCTTTTCCAGGAGCTTTTTCACCGCATCGCCGGCGCGGGTGTCCGAATTTTGATCGTGGCGCCAAGTGATTTCCCGCGCAATCCGGGCCGAGACGGCATCCTTGACCGCCGGAAACTGCGCGTCACGTTGCACGCTGGCGCAACCGGCCGAGGTCGCGAGCACCACGACTCCAATCATTGCAAGATAGGGCTTGCGGTCAATGTTTTTCATGATGATGCTCCGCGGGGGGCGTTGCGGCAGCGTCAGCCGGTTGCGCGGCGGGACGCCTGGACGAAGTCAGCGATTCGGCTGGTTCATCTATTTGTGCCATCGGTGCTTCCGGATTGGCGGGATGTTCGATCGGGTAGGTCGGTAGTCTGGCGCTGGAACAAGCGGTCAACCAGACCGCTGCCAGAGCAAAAAACAGCTTGCGAGACGGGGAATGCATCAAGAGGCTCCTTGAAACTTTGTATGCCGTGGCTGAATTTCCGGAAAGTTCCCGGTTGTCCAGTCAAGCAATACGTCACAGCCGTTGCGCCTCATCGGCGCGAACGGAACGCGAGTGCTTGATTGCGGGGAAGGGATCGAGACGGCGGAAAGCCGTTTGATCAGAAATTACCCCGCGCTTGACGAAAGCGCGGTCTTGGGAGGGTGTAGCGGTTGTTCAGGAGAAAAAGAGGGTAACGGGAGATGTTTCCGCACACTGAATTTTTCGATGCAGGCTGGCTCGAACTTGACGAATTCCGACACCAACAAGGGAGAGCAAGCGAGATGGCAGACGCCACAGTCGTTGCACGCCAGCCCGGACCCTGCATCGTCCGCCAGTCCCGAATGGTCGGCGCCGTGCGCTGCGTCGGCATTCGCGTGCCCCTGGTGTGTCATGCCGGCATGTTTTCCCGAAGGCGCCGAGCCATCCGCGATCATGTCTGCCCCGCCATGCTGGCAAAAAGGCATGACCACGGCGGCATATCCGTTGAACGGCAGCCACACCATCATCAGCAGGCTGACAAGAGCCCTGAAAGTGTTGCGCATGAACCGATTATAGGCCGGCAGTTTGCATTTGCAATCGGTTGGAGCATCGATTCCCGAATCAGTTCTCGAATGCACAAAAGACGATGGCGCCCGAATCCGGCTCCGCTGTCTTGCCTTTACAACAAATCGGGTGAGATGACTGCACGCAACACGACTTGCGGCTGCTCGCCGCGGACCCTGTGCGAAAGCCACCACAATGATCCCTTGCGGATGCTCCAGGGCATGGCCTCGCCCGCGATCAGCAGCGAGGCGACCATGCCGAGCGTTGGCTGGTGACCCACCACCAGCGCAGTTCCGTTGTGTTCCGGCCATTGCGCCGCGGACAACACGTCAACGACGGATCCGCCCGGGGCGAGGGACTTCACCACTTCAAAATCCTCTGTCAGCGCAGCGGCTGTCTGTCGCGTGCGCTGTGCCGGGCTGACCAGGACGCGCGTGGATGTCGGCAGGCGCGATTTCAACCACTGCGCAATGTCGTCTGCCTGACGATTGCCTTTCGCCGTGAGTTTGCGATTCAGATCGGGCAGGCCGTCCACGGCCTCGGCGTGACGCCAGAGAATCAGGTCCATGTTCGGGTGTTGTCTGTCAGGTTTCCAGCGGGGGTTGGTGCCAACCGAAATCCCGGTGCAGGAATGCTTTCCAGGTTTTCGCCAGCGATTTCATGTTGGATGCCGTGTCGCGGGCCATCCATCCGCGCGCGAACCCCACGGCCTGCTGGAAGGCGGGTGATGGATCGGGGCCGGCGATGTTATCGAGCAACGGTCCGGCAGTGGCGGCGTCATTGATCTGGCCGAGCAAGTCCTGAAGTTCGACCAGTTCGCGGAGTGCGGACGACTTGTTTTGCAAAGCCAGCGGCCGGAAAAAATCCATCGCATCGCGCAGCCGCTTCAAGTCTATGCGCAGCCGGTGAAGGTCTTCAAAACGCAGGGGCTGAAGGTCGCGACTGCGCTCTAGAATTTTGCGGTGCAGGCGGCGCAGCTTTTTACGCGCGAATGCCGGCAGTGTCGGTAATGCCGGAAGGCGGCTTTCGTCCTGCAGCCAGGCTCGGGAATCCAGCATGGCGCGAAGTTGAATCAGCAGCAGCGTATAGCGTGGTGCTGCCACAGTCGCCAGCGCCTCGCGTTTGGCATTTCGCCGTCGTGCCTGCGCCCGCCGCAACAGGGTTGCCATGGCGGCATCGTCAGGCGCTGCGCCCGCCGCTTCCTTCAGATAACCTGCGACCAGAACATCCCAGTTTCTCGCCTGGCCGAATGTCTGGCTGATCTGCTTCAACTCTTCCCGGAGCGGAGCAAAGGCGCCGCGTATGCCGGTGTCGGAAAACAATCGGAATGCGGATCGCAGACGGCGCAGGGCCACCCGTGTCTGGTGCAGGTACTCGGGATCCCGGTTCGCGAGCAGACCGGTTTCGTTGGCCTGCAGATGTGCAAGGCAATGGCATGCGAGCACGGTGATGGCATCGTCGAGCGAATCGTCGCTGCCAAAATGGGCAGCTGATGCCTTGACAGGGTGGTCGGGGATGCCCGAGACGAGTGCGTCGCCCCGCTGTGCCTTGCTGCGGTTCTCCAGGCGGACCGGCAGTTGTTCGGCGATCTGACTCGCCAGTTCGAACAGGCAGCTGCTGACCCCCGCCTTGAGTTCCAGACCGATCTCGACAATGGCATCGCGCAGCGAGCCGGCGCGGATTTCTCCGCGGTCCAGGGTGACATAGACCGAATTTTCGCGCCCCGGCAGAAGCAAAGCGGCGGTGCGCGAAAAATCCGCGGTGAACACGGCATCAAAGGAATCGCGCACCGACTTTTTTTCAATCAGATCACCCAGACCCGCTTCGACCAGTGCCGAAAAACTCACGAGTTGTGCCGCGACCCCGGTTTTGTAGGTCTCGCGGCGATGCATGCCGCAAGCTGCGTCGCCCCCGGTGACGACGGTTTGCACCCAGCGCCCGGCCTGCCTGCGCAAGCCCAACGCGACTCCGTGCCGGGCGAGCAGCGCATCGGGCGTGTCGTAATAAACGGTGAACAATTTGCGGGTGGAGAGTTTTTCGCGAGGATGGCGGGCAAGCACCTGCCATACGCGGGAGGCGTGTTGCGCAGGGATGGCGAGTTTGAGTTTGGTTTCATGGGCCGCGCGCGGGCCCGGGTTGATGCGCGCCGGCCCCTCCTGGCCGGGTTCAGCTTTGGGAGGCAAGTTTTTCCAGCAGGCTTGCCTGCGCAAGTGTGCGAATTCGCCGCGCGGGCTGCGCCAGACGATAGACGCCGTCTCCATTCATTTCCCAGGCCTGGACATTGTCGGCCAGATAAATTTTCAGGGATTCGTCGATGACCCGCTTCTTGAGTTTGGGGTCGAGAACCGGAAAACAGACCTCGATGCGGCGGAAGAAGTTGCGGTCCATCCAGTCCGCACTGGACAGATAAACCGAATCGACGCTGTGAAAATAAAAAACCCTGTGGTGTTCCAGAAACCGGCCGATCACCGAGCGCACGCGGATATTTTCCGACATGCCGGCAATCCCCGGGCGCAGCGCGCACACGCCACGCACGATCAGGTCGATCGGCACCCCCGCCATCGAGGCATCGTAAAGGGCTGAAATGATCTCCGGCTCCAGCAGTGCATTCATCTTGGCGGTGATGCCGGAAATCTTGCCGCTGCGCGCCTGGTCGGCTTCGTATCGGATGGCTTCCAGAATGCGGGCATGCAATGAAAAGGGCGATTGCCAGAGGTGACGAAGTGTCCCGGCCTTGCCCAGGCCGGTGAGTTGCATGAACACCTCGTTCACGTCGGCACAGATTTCCTCATGGCAGGTGAACAGGCCGAAGTCGGTGTAAAGCATTGCCGTGCGGGAATGGTAGTTGCCGGTGCCGAGATGGACGTAGCGGCGCAATCTGCCGTCTTCGCGCCGGACCACCATGACCATTTTGGCGTGGGTCTTGTGTCCCACCACCCCGTAGACGACGTGGGCACCGACCTCTTCCAGTTGCGCGGCCCAGTTGATGTTCGCCTCTTCGTCGAAGCGCGCCATCAATTCCACTACCACCGTCACTTCCTTGCCGTTGCGCGCCGCGTCCAGCAGGGTTTTCATCATTTCCGAATTGACCCCGGTGCGATAGACCGTCTGCTTGATCGCCACCACGTCCGGATCGGCCGCCGCCTGCCGGATGAAATGTTCCACCGGTTTGAAAGACTGAAATGGATGATGCAGGAGGATGTCGCTTTTGCGGATCGCGGCGAACACGTCCGGCCGTTTGGCGAACACGGGTGGCATGCCGGGCGAAAACGGCAAATATTTCAGGTCGGGTCGATTGACCCAGTCCGGTACCTGCATCAGCCGCACAAGATTGACCGGCCCATTGACCTGGTAGACATCTTCCGGCCCCAGACCGAACTGCTGCAGCAGAAAATTCGAGGTCTCCGGCGGACAAACGTCGGCAATTTCCAGACGGACCGCATCGCCGAAATGCCGCTGCGGCAACTCGCCCTGCAGGGCGAGCCGCAGATTCTTCACTTCTTCTTCATCGACGAACAGGTCGCTGTTGCGTGTGACCCGGAACTGGTAACAGCCCAGCACGTCCATACCCGAGAACAATTCCCCGACGTGGGCGTGGATGATCGAGGACAGGAAAACAAATCCGTACTCCGTCCCGGAAATATCCCGCGGCAGTGCAATGACTCGCGGCAGGATGCGAGGTGCCTGCACCAGCGCAAATCCCGAATTGCGTCCGAAGGCATCCTTGCCGGAGAGCTGGACGGTGAAATTGAGACTTTTGTTGAGAAGTCTGGGGAAGGGATGCGCCGGATCCAGCCCGATCGGTGTCATCACCGGCAGGATTTCCCGCAGGAAATAGGCTTTGATCCAGTTCTTTTGCTCGGCATTCCAGTCCCGCCGCCGCAGAAAACGGATGCCCTCCCGCGCCAACTGCGGAAAAATTTCGTTGTTCAGCAATTCGTACTGGCGGCGGACCAGCGCATGCACCTCGGTGGCAACTTCGTGCAGCACCTGGGACGGCGCGGCGCCGTCCGGACCGGGGGTTTCGGAACCCAGTTCCACCTGCGCCTTGAGACCGGCGACCCGGATTTCAAAAAACTCATCCAGATTGCTGCTGACGATACACAGGAATCGCAGCCGCTCGAGCAGCGGGACGTCGGCATTTTCGGCCTGCGCCAGCACGCGCCGGTTGAATTCCAGCTGCGCGAGTTCGCGGTTCAGATACCACTGAGGATTGGGTCGTCGGGACTTGGCGCCAGGGCCAGGGGCGCGCCGTTTGGACGGTTTTTCCGTTTCCGGGGCAACGGTCTGCGCATCCGTGGTTGCGACGGGATCGACAGCGTCCTTGGTGTCCTGTGTTTCCATGGATACGTTTTGTCGTACTTGACGGTCAGAACGTTCGCACGACCGCGGGGACTATTTTCCCGGGGTGGGAACGTAACCGGCTGCGGTGTCCGCGCCGGTGCCAAAAAAATACTTTTCGGTTTGTTCCATCAGGTACTTGCGTGCCTTGGCATCGGCCAGGCTGAGGCGATTTTCGTTCACCAGCATTTTCTGCTGTTCCAGCCAGCCCTTCCAGGCTTCCTGCGAGACGTTGTCGAACAGTCGCTGTCCCAATGCGCCGGGAAAAGGCGGCCGCTCCAGCCCCGGTGCCTCACGGCCGAGTTTTACGCATTGCACCGATCTTGACATGTTTCGTTTGCCGGCAGGTTGTGTACATTCAGGCAGCGCTGTGACCGTTTCATGACAACGCTGGTTGACTGGCAAATTATAGACTGGCGCCCCGCTGCCTGCCGGTCACAGTGGCTTGACCAGCACCTTGGAGCGGCGCTGGTAGTTGTACAAGGCCTGTTTTTGTTTTGGCAGGCTTTCCACACCGGCTTCGGAAAAGCCGTGTTCGATGAACCAGTGGGTGGCGCGGGTGGTCAGCACAAACAAGCGTTTGCAGCGTTGTTTTTTTGCCCGGTCCTCGATCCATTTGAGCAATTGTTCGCCGCCGCCGGCATCCCGGTAATCCGGATGCACCGCCAAGCAGGCGAGCTCCGCGGATTTTTCCGTGGCAAACGGATACAGCGCGGCGCAACCGGCGATCATCCGGTCGTGCTCCAGAACGCAGAAACGCGAAATTTCGATTTCGAGCAATTCGCGCGAACGCTTGACAAGAGTCCCATCCGTCTCCAGCGGCTCGATCAGTTTCAGAATGCCGCCGACGTCCTGGATGGTCGCCTCGCGCAACTGCTCCAGCGGATCACGCGTGACCATGCTGCCAATGCCATCGCGCGTGAACAACTCCAGCAGCATGGCGCCGTCAGCATGCCGGCTGACCAGATGCACCCGGGAAGCGCCGCCCTTGCACGCTTTGATCGCATGCGGCAGATACAGCGACGCGTCGTCCGACAGGGCATGTCCCTTGCGCAGCAATTTTTCCGCATCGGACACTGTCAGCTCGCGCAGCAGCCGACCACTGCGGCTCTTCACGCCGTTTTCGTTCATCAGGAAAATCAGCTTCTCTGCGCCCAGTGCCATGGCCGTTTCGGCGGCAACGTCTTCGAGCGTGAGGTTGAAGATCTCGCCGGTCGGCGAATAGCCCAGCGGCGAAAGCAGCACCAGTTCGCCGTCGTCCAGCCGCGTATGGATGGCCTGGGCATCCACCTTGCGCACTTCGCCGGTGTAGAGCATGTCCACGCCGTCCAGCACGCCGCGAGGCCGAGCAGTGACGAAATTGCCAGACGCCACACGGATTTCCGCATTGGCCATCGGAGAATTGGGCAGCCCCATCGACAGAAGTGCTTCGATTTCCACCCGTAATTGCCCGCTGGCCTGCTTGACATGGGCCAGGGTGGCTTCATCGGTAACCCGCATCCCCCGCACGTAACGGGAGTCGATCTTCGCGGACTTGAGCTGGGCGTCGATTTGTCCGCGCGCACCGTGTACCAGCACCAGCCGCACTCCCAGGCTCGCCAGCAGATTCAGGTCGTGGGTCAGGGCCTGAAAGCGACCATCGGCGACCACCTCGCCGCCGAAAGCGATGACGAAGGTGCGGCCGCCGAACGCGTGAATATAGGGCGCCGCGGCACGGAACCACTGGACAAAATGTGCCTGCTGCGCGGCGAGCATCGGAGGGTTGCCCGCGCGCGTTATTTGGGCTGCATCCGGATCGCGCCGTCGAGCCGGATCACTTCGCCGTTCAACATCGCGTTCTCGGCAATGTGTCTGACCAGTTGCGCGTACTCGGCCGGGCGTCCGAGGCGGGACGGGAAAGGGACCATCTTGCCGAGCGCATCCTGCACGTCTTGCGGCATGCCCAGCAGCATGGGGGTTTCGAAAATGCCCGGCGCGATGGTCATGACCCGGATGCCGCTGCGGGCCAGGTCGCGAGCGATCGGCAGTGTCATGCCCACAATGCCGCCTTTGGACGCGGCGTAGGCCGCCTGTCCGATCTGGC
>JBJXFN010000115.1:0-5302 GCA_046155535.1 Burkholderiales bacterium | reverse complement strand
GGATGCACGATCTCCGTGATGGAACCGCCATCCGGCTGCGCGTAGTACACCGCGCCCCGATCGATGGAACGGCCGCGGCGCTTGCCCAAATCGGTGAAATAAAAGCCGCCGCCGGCATCGAAAACGATATCGTTCGGCCCCTTCAGCGTGATGCCGTTGCATTCGGTGTACAAGGTCTCCACTGCACCGGAGGCGATGTCCACGGCCTGGACGCTGCCACCCGTGTAGTCGGCCGCGAGCGCATCGCCGGGACGCAGGAACGGCCCGTGCTGCGTCCAGGTAAAACCGCCGTTGTTGCACACGTACAGGCGCCCGTCCGGGCCCATGGCTGCGCCGTTGGGGCCACCGCCACACTCAGCGATGACGCTGATGCGGCCCTCGGCACTGACCCGGCTCAACGTCCGGCGCTCGATTTCCACCAGAATCACCGAACCATCCGCCATGGCGATCGGCCCTTCCGGAAATCGCAGCCCTCGACAAATTTCTTTCATGGCCACTCCCCTTCGATTCTTCAGTTTGCGCAGTCTATCGGGAAAAATGACGCAGCCGAATGCCGGCAAAAAAGACAGCGGCTTCGGAGGCGAGTCAAAGTGCCATACTCTTGGCAATGAAACGGCCGAACCGGCCCTGCCTGGACGGAGTTGATGAAATACAAGGACTACTACGAAATCCTGGGTGTTGCCCGGGATGCCGGCGCGGAGGACATCAAGAAGGCCTATCGCAAGCTGGCGCACAAATATCATCCGGACGTCTCGAAGGATCCCGAGGGCGAGGCGAAATTCAAGGATTTATCCGAAGCCTACAAGGCCCTCAAGGACCCGGAAGCGCGCGCCGCTTACGACAAGCTGGGCAGCCACCGGCCCGGCGAGGATTTCCGGCCGCCGCCCGACTGGGGGCAGCAATTCGGCGAAGGCGAAGCTGCCTACGAGGACATCGACCTGGCGGACCTGTTCGCCTCGTTGCGCGGCGGTGGAGCGCGCGGCGGCAAATTCCCGATTCCGGGGCAGGACTACGAAGTCACCGCACCAATCACCATCGAAGATGCGTATCGCGGCACGGAGCTTGACCTCCATCTCAGTGTGCCGGAATACGACGGGCGGGGTGGCGTGCGTCGCGTGCCGCTTGCATTCAAGGCGCGCATTCCCAAAGGCGTGACGGACGGAGAGCGGCTGCGTTTGCCCGGCAAGGGCGGCAAGGGGCTCAATGGCGGCCCGAACGGGAATCTGTATCTCACCATCGCGCTGCAGCCGCATCCGCGTTACCGCGCGAGCGGCCACGATCTTTACCTGGATCTGCCGCTCGCACCTTGGGATGCCGCGCTCGGCGCGAGCGTTGAGGTGCCGACCCTGGCTGGACCGGTCCGGCTCAAGGTGCTGCCGGGTACGAACACGGGGCAGAAACTCAGGCTTGCCAAAAGGGGATTGCCGAAACGGGGCGCAGGCGAAGGCGACCTGTACGCGATTGTGCAGATCGTCGTGCCCACCGCGCCCACCGAGCGCGAACAAGCGTTGTTCAAACAACTGGCGGAGGCCTCGCATTTCGATCCGCGTTCCTCGATGCCGATTGGAGACGGAAAATGACCATCGAACTTACCGAAGCCCAATGGCTGCACGATCGTGGCGACGTGTCATGGGAAGAACTGGTTGCGTTGTCGGGCCTGGCGCCCGAACTCCTGTGCGAACTTGTCGAATGTGGCGCCCTGGCTCCCATCAATGCGCAAGCCCCGGCCGACGTTCAACCGGTGCAGTGGCGGTTTACCGCCAACTGCGTTGTCACTGTGCGGCGCGTGAGCCGCCTGCGCGAAGATTTCGATCTCGACGCGAATGCATTGTCCGTGGCACTGATGCTGGTGGACCGCATCCATGCACTCGAAGCGCAGTTGCGGGACTTGCAGTCGCAGCTTCCCCGGCCGCGGGGCAGGTGAAGGGTTCGAAAACCGTGAGGTGTGAAAGGAGTGAATGAGTGAAGGGTCCGAAAACGGTGAAGGAGTGAAGGGTGAAGGGTAAAAACGTAAAGGCCCGCGTGCGCGGGCGAGGACAATTACTGCCTTATGTCGCAGTGTTGTTCGCGCTGCCAGTGTTTGCCGCGCAGCCGCCTTACCAGCGTCCTGCAGGCATTGCGGACGACAAGGAACCGCTGATCGTCGCGGGTTACCGGGCGCTCTTCACCTGCTCCGCGCATTTCTTCGCGGGCCGCCCGCTTGAGGACATCACAAAAGTCGAACTCGTCGATGTCGAAGGGCTGGGCTATCCCGACCCGGTGATCGACGAAAAGCGGCGCCTTGTCACCGCAACCGACCTCTCGGGGAAGATCGTGCGCATTGCGGCGTTCCGGGATGCGATGGGCTGCAGCATCCTGCCGCCGCACTGGGAAATTGGCGACGTGCCGAAGTTGCCGGACATGCCATATGCGCCGGCACCGGATGTGCGCGGACTGCCGTTTCCCGCGGGCGACAAGGTGGCCTTGCCTGCCGACGGGCTGGACGAAAAGTACCGGGTCCTTGCTCCTGTCCTGGAGCGGGCGTTCGACGGAAAGTCCTACACCGACGAAGGCGGCACGGTGACCACCGCAGTGATCGTCGTTCGTGAAGGGCGCATCGTTGCCGAACGTTACCGGCCCGGATTCGGCATCCATTCCGGTTACCGTACCTGGTCCACGGCGAAAAGCATTTCGGCTGCGTTATTGGCGATTGCCTCGAAGCAGGGCATCCTCGATCTGGACGCGCCGATTGCGATACCCGAGTGGAGCCATTCCGGCGACCCACGCCAGGCCATCACCTACAAACAGCTCTTGTGGATGTCGAGCGGCCTGTTCAGTGGCGGCGCGAACACCAACGCCCTGTACTTCGGCGGCCAGGATGTGGTGAGTGCCGCGACCGGCACGGCACTCGAGGCCGCGCCGGGCACGCGCTGGAAGTACGCCAACAACGACACGCTGCTCGCCATGCGCGCGCTGCGCCACCTGCTGGCCGACGATATCCAGTATCTGCGCTATCCCTACGACGAACTCTTGCATCCGCTCGGCATGTTCCACACCCGCATGGAGGTGGATCATTTGGGCAACTTCATCGCGTCCAGCCAGACCTACACCACGGCGCGCGACCTCGCGCGCTTTGGCATGCTGCTCGCGAATGACGGGGAGTGGAACGGCAAGCGGATGCTGCCGGAAGGCTGGGTGAAATTCTCCGCCACGCCGGCGTCTACAAAGCCGCCGGTCAAAGGCCAGTGGGGCTATGGCGCGCAGTTCTGGCTGCTCGACCAGATGCCCGGCGTGCCCGCCGGGACGTTCACCACCGCCGGCAACAAGGGCCAGTACGTCACCGTCGTGCCCGGCCATGATCTGGTGATCGTGCGCACCGGCGTCGATCCGGACGGGAAACGCTTTATGCAGGATCGGCTGGTCGCCGATGTCGTTCGTTCGCTTGACCGATGATCGGAAATTTGTGTGGGCCGGCGTATCGCTCGGGTGGCGTAGGCGAGCAGCAAAGCCTGGCCCAAATGTGATTTGGTTTCTCCTTGAGGCGCGTTGTGTGCGCCTCGCCAGGTCGAGTACCGAAGCCGCCTCATCGAGTCAGGCAGCACAAGGGAGAATCCAGAGCTGCCTTCTTTGGGTTACGTTTCTTAGCCGATCAAGAAAGGTGACCAACCGCCGGGCCGCTCCGGACACTTAGTCGACTCGCAGTAAAATGGTTATGCCTCTGATCCGGAGGTCGACCGGAGTGACCCATGACCCTGGACCTGTTAATACGCGGCGGCACCGTCATTGATGGTTCGGGCGGCAAGCGCTTTGTCGCGGATGTCGGTATCTCGAACGGGCGCATTGCTAAGATCGGCCGCATCACGGATGCGGCCTCACGCATCCTCGACGCCGACGGGCTGATCGTCTCACCGGGTTTCATCGACGGCCATACCCACATGGATGCGCAGGTGATGTGGGATCCGTTGGGCAGTTGCTCCTGCTACCACGGCGTAACCTCGGTGGTGATGAGCAACTGCGGGTTCACGTTGGCGCCCTGCAAACCTTCCGATCGTGAATGGGTGGCGAACAGTCTGTCCTATGTCGAGGACATCTCCACCGAAGCGATGGCGGCCGGTATCGACTGGACCTGGGAATCCTTCCCCGAATATATGGCCGCAGTCGAGCGCCGGCCGAAGGCGTTGAATCACGCCATGTACATTGGCCACTCGGCGGTCCGCATGTACGTGATGGGCCGGCGCGCGGTGACAGACAAGGCGACAGATGAGGAAATTCATCGCATGGCGCGCCTCGTCCAGCAAGGACTCCAGGCCGGCGCCATGGGTTTTTCCACCTCGCGCACGCATACACACATGACGCCCGACGGCACGCCGGTCGCCAGCCGGATTGCCGCGTGGGAAGAAATCGAACGCATCGTCGCGGCGATGGCAGAACTCAATGCGGGGATCTTCCAGGCCGGCCCCGAAATCCTGAACCGCACTGTCAACGAAGCGTTCCTGGCGCGCATGAAGCACTTCGCGCTGACCTACAGGCGACCCATCATGTTTGGGTTGGTCTCGACCAAACAGGGTGAAGATCCACCCTCCTGGCGCGCTCAGGCGAAGGTCATCGAAGAAACCAACGCCGCGGGAGGGCGCATGTTCGGGCAGGGCACGACACGCCCGATCAACGCGGTGTTCTCGCTGAAGTCCTACCTGCCTTTCGATGTGTTGCCGGCCTGGAAAAAGATTCGTTCCTTGCCGCTCGACGAACAGCGCAAGCGCCTGCGCGATCCGGAAGTGCGTCGCGAGCTGGTCTCCGCCGAGGCGACGATGAAGCCGAAGGACAAGATCATGCAGGGCGGCGGGGCCGCCACGACGGACCCGCGCAAGCCGGACTACGACAATCTCTTCGCCCTGAAAGGCGTCGATTGGGACGACCCGACCATCAACGAACTCGCGCAGGCAAGCGGCAAGCATCCCGTGGAGGTCATGATCGACCTGTCGCTGGAAAACGCGAACCAGATCTACCAGCAGCCGATTGTCAACGAGCAGCGCGAAGACGTGCTGGGCATGCTGAAGTACGACACGACCCTCGCGACCTTTTCCGACTCCGGCGCGCATGTCGCGCAGGAGATGGGATCCTCGCTGCAAACGCATCTGCTGCACTACTGGGTGGACAAGCGCGGTGCTTTTACCCTCGAGCAGGCGGTGAAGAAGTTGACGCACGACAATGCGCAAGCGTTCGAGCTGACAGGCCGCGGCCTCGTCAAGGAGGGTTACAAGGCCGACCTGCTGCTCTTCGAGGAAGGCCGTGTGCGCCCCTGTCTGCCGACAGTCGAGAGCGA
>JBJXFN010000082.1:0-2512 GCA_046155535.1 Burkholderiales bacterium | reverse complement strand
AGAAAATTACCGTCACCAGCGAGGCCTCGCTTTACCCTCCGCGAATAGCGGGACTGAGATGCACTTCGCTGTCCGGACCGATGGGCGCAAACCAGACATCCTGAAAAATTTCACCATCAATGGCGATGGCGAAGGCATCGCTCTCCAGATGGGGAGCCAGCGCCGGATAACGCTCCCCCAGCATGCGCAGCAACTGCTTCACGTCGCGCGCATCGATTTCCACGACCGGTTCGGCACCCGCCAATTGTTGAAGGGTGCCGCTGAGGAGGAGGCGGGCCAAGACGGGATCGCGCTACGCTCCCCGCTTGGCGTCCATCGCGGCAAGGATGCGGGGTGGGGACATCGGCAGTTCGGTGAAACGCACGCCGGTTGCATGCGAAACGGCGTTGGCGATGGCGGCCATCGGCGGAACAATCGGGGTTTCGCCCACACCGCGCACACCGTAAGGGTGTCGCGGGTTGGGAACTTCGACGATCACAGTGTCGATCATTGGCACGTCGGAACACACCGGAATGCGATAGTCCAGAAAGCCGGCGTTTTCCATGCGGCCCTTGTCGTCGTAGATGTATTCCTCGTTGAGCGCCCAGCCAATGCCTTGCACTGCGCCGCCTTGCATCTGGCCTTCCACGTAACTCGGATGCACCGCTTTGCCTGCGTCCTGAATCGCGGTGTAACGCAGCACAGTCACCTTGCCGGTTTCCGGATCGACCTCGACATCGACCAGATGTGTTGCCAGGCTTGGCCCCGCACCGGTGACATTTAGTGCCGCATTGCCGCTGATGGGTCCGCCTGTCTTGCCCGCCGTCTTGGCAAGCTCCGCAAGACTCAGCGACTTGCCTTTCCCGGCGTGTCGGGCATGTCCATCGATCCATTCGACTTCCTCAGCCGTTACTTCCCAGATTTTCGCCGCACGTTCTCGCAACTGCCGAATGACATCCCGTGCTGCTTCCACCACCGCCATTCCGCTGGAAAACGTGACCCGGCTACCTCCGGTCAGAAAGTTAAAGCCCAGGGAACTGGTGTCCGCATTGACCGCGCTCACCTGCGCCAGCGGAATGCCCAGTTCCTCCGCCGCCATCATGGAAAGCGATGCGCGCGAGCCGCCGATATCCGGTGTACCCACCACAATGGCAACGCTGCCATCCTCACCCAGATTCATCGATGCACAGGTTTCCCCGCCGATGTTGAACCAGAAACCCGAAGCGATACCCCTGCCCTGATTGGCCTTGAGCGGTGCGCGGTAATGGGCATGGGCACGCGCCGCTTCCAGCGTTTGCACCAGGCCAATCGGACCCAGCTTCGGACCATAGGGAGCACGCGTGCCTTCCTTCGCGGCATTCTTCAGGCGGAACTCAACCGGGTCCATGCCGATCTTCATGGCGATTTCATCGATCACGCTTTCGACCGCGAATTCCGAAATCGGCCCGCCGGGTGCGCGATAGGCCGCAACCTTGGGGCGATTCACCACCACATCAAAACCAATGATCCGTACGTTTTCCAGATCATAAGGCGCGAACGCGCACATGGCGCCCGGCTGCACTGGCGAACCCTGGAAGGCGCCGGCCTGATATTTGAGCAATGCATCGGCCGCCGTGATGCGGCCATCCTTCGTCGCGCCGACCTTCACCCAGATCCTGGCGCCTGAGGTAGGTCCGCTGGCGCGAAACACGTCGGCTCGCGACATGGTCATTTTCACCGGCTGGCAGGCTTTGCGAGAAAGCGCAAGGGCGAGCGGCTCGAGATACACCACAGTCTTGCCACCGAATCCACCGCCGATTTCCGACGCAGTGACCCGCAGCCTGGACACTTCCATGCCGAGCAATTTTGCGCAGAAGGCGCGCACGATGAACTGTCCCTGCGTGGTGCACCACAATTCCGCCGCGCCGTCTTCCGACACGCTGGCGAGACACGCATGGGGTTCGATGTAGCCCTGGTGCACGGGCTTGGTGGCGAATTCGCGCTCGACAATGATATCGGCCTTGGCAAACCCGGCTTCCAGATTGCCAAAGCCGAACTCCACGCGCTTGGCAATGTTGGAGGCCTTGGCAGGCTTGGGTTCGACGCCAATGGTGAACATGTCGTCGTGCAACAAGGGAGCGTCCGGCTCCATGGCCCTGGCCACATCCATCACGTGCGGCAGCACCTCGTATTGCACTTCAATCAGTGTCAACGCTTGCGCAGCAATCGCCTCGTTGACCGCTGCAACCGCCGCAATGGCGTGGCCCTCGTATAGCACCTTCTCGCGCGCCATGACATTGCGGGTCATGTCCTTGAAGTTGACCATCATCTCGCCCGCGGGAATGAACTCCGAAGGCAGATCGCACAAATCAGCCGAGGTGATGACCGCCTTGACGCCCTTCAAGGCCTTTGCCCTGGAGACGTCGATGGACTTGATGCGTGCATGCGCGTGCGGGCTGCGCAGTACCTTGCCGATCAGCATGTTGGCCACATGCATGTCCGCGCCGAATTTGGCGCGTCCTGTGACCTTGTCCACGCCGTCCGGGCGCAATGG
>JBJXFN010000078.1:0-10194 GCA_046155535.1 Burkholderiales bacterium | reverse complement strand
ACACCTACGCGGGTTACGCGGTCCCGAAGGGAACACCCGCCGAAATTGTCCAGAGGCTTTACGACGAGGCGCGCGCGAGCCTGAACGGCTTGCGAAAATCCATCGAGGAGCGTGGTGCGGACCTGATGGCAATGTCTCCGAGCGAAGCGGAAGCGCTGCTGCGGTCGGAACACGCGCGTTACGGGAAACTCGTCAGGCAGCTCGGGATTCCGGTCCAGTAAACTGCCGGGTATGAACGCGGAAAATCCGGAAAGATCCGATCACATCGTCGTGGGGGAAGTATTAACGGGTTGTAGGCGGCAAAGAAGCAACAGGGCTGGCGCAGAGTGAAAAGAATTCCGGCGGCCGTAGCGGCTATGGTTGCACTGCTGTTCACTTTGCCGCCGGCATACGCGCAACAGGCTTCCGGCATCCTCGATGCCGTCAAGTCCGGGCAACCGGAGTTGTCTTTCCGGCCGCGTTACGAGTGGGCCGACGATGATGCTTTTGCCCAGGATGCCCGCGGCCTGACGCTGCGCACGCTGGCGGGCTGGCGGACCCTGCCGTACCGGGGATTCGAAGGACGTGTTCTGCTCGGCAGCAGCGTACAGTTGATCGACGACTTCAACGATGGCCACAACGGCAAGACCCAGTATCCTTTTTCGAATACGCCGGAGGAAACCGACTTCACCGAAGCTTATGTTCGCTGGCGCGGAGTCGATGGCCTGGCCGTTACCGCGGGGCGTCAGAAGCTGGATCTGGATCGCACGCGTTTCGTCGGGCCGAACGAGTTTCGACAGACCCAACGCTGGTACAACGGCGCCTCGGCGACGATCGATCGCCTTCCCGCATGGAACTTCTTCCTTGCGCATTTCGTGCGCGAGCGCGGACCCGATACGCGCCAGCGCGAGTTGCGCCTGGAAGTGGCGCGCGCAAGTTACGAGTGGACTGCCGGCCACACCCTCCTCGGCTCGGCATACCTTCATGACCAGGCAAGAGCTATCCCGGGCACCAGCTTTGCCGACTTGTCCTACCGGATCCTGTCACTGCGCGCGGACGGGCGCGTTCCACTGGATACTCGCCGGACGCTCATCTACACGGCTGAGTACGGCGAGCAGAGGCCGTACGCCGATGGCGACGACAGAATTCGTGCGCCCTACACTCGGGTCGCCCTTGGCGGGACATGGACTGACTTTCGTTTCAGCGCCAATTACGAGCGCCTCGGCAGCAATTCCGGCATCTACGGCATGCAGACTCCGCTGGGACTTTTGCATCCCAGCCAGGGCTGGGCAGACAAATTCAACATTACCCCGCTGAAAGGGGTGCGCGACGGATGGGTCACCGCCGGGTACAAATTCGGCAAGTGGGACTTCTACACCGAAGTGCATCGTTTCGGTTCAGATGTCGGTGACATCGATTATGGGCGGGAGGTCGATCTGAGACTGGACTGGAACATGCGCCGCAATCTCCAAATGCGGACTGAACTGGCGGACTTTCGGGCGGCCGACGATCCGGGCAATGTCTTGACGAACGCCACCCGGCTCTGGATGACGGTGTTCTGGGCGATTTACTGAATTCCCGCGACGAAAACGGTGGGTGACGGAAGGGTAGATCGTCTTGATTGCCCCTCGCAGCCTTATTGGAGAGAAAGTTCCGCCACACCGGAAGTGGTTCCGGCCGCACAACGCCACTGGGTGTTCCATTGGGTCATTCCTGAATCACAATTGTCAGGGGTGCTTGCGCGGCGGTAGCAGAGCCGGTTCGGTTTGGTGATCGACCAGTTTTTCGGCACATTGAGATAGGTTGCAATCGGTGTGCCGTTCGGGGCATCCAGGCCCCACGTCACTTCGACCCGGCAGACGTCGTCCCAGGTGTCCGAGACGAGTTTCACGTCTCCCGCCATGGCGTAAGTCATGGCTCCCGAACCCAGCATGCAGGCCAGGATCCCGGGCAGCATTGCGGACGGCTTTGGCACTTTGGTGTCCTTGATTCAAGCAATCGTGCAGACAATCGAGCAACGTAATGTACGCCTTTTCAGCGGGTGAAGTTGGCCTGCCCGCAAACGTGAAAACGAGTTGAAGTTCTGCCTGGCAGATGCCACGATTCGTGGAAATCCAGACAAAATGAGAAACTGCCAGCCGGTGAGCTTATCCATCGGCATGTCCATTGCCATTCGACCAGGGGACGCGAATGAAACCGATCAAGCGCAAGCAGTATGAGGAAGTCCTCGAAAGACTGAACACGGAGTTGATTGGCCTCCAGCACTGGATTGTCGCCAACAAACAGCGCGTGGTCGTAATCTTCGAAGGACGCGATGCGGCCGGCAAAGGCGGGGTGATCAAGGCCATCGAGGCGCAGCTCAATGATCGTCATGTGCGAACCGTCGCGCTGCCGAAGCCCGACGAGCGGGAGCGCACACAGTGGTACTTCGAGCGCTATGTCCGTCACCTGCCCAGCGCCGGCGAACTGGTCCTGTTCGATCGCAGCTGGTACAACCGCGCCGGTGTGGAACCCTTGATGGGTTTTTGCACGCCGGCCCAGTACAAGCAGTTCCTGCGCGACTGCCCGGTGTTCGAACGCCTGATCACTCAGGATGGCCTGATCCTGCTCAAGTACTGGCTCAGTGTTGACCAGGAGGAGCAGGAAAAACGCTTTCACGAACGCGCGAGCGAACCTGCCAAGCGCTGGAAGCTTTCCCCGATTGATATCAAGGCGCGGGAGCATTACGCGGCTTACGGCAAGTTGCGCGATGTCATGCTGCGCGCGACCCACACCGACTACGCGCCCTGGCACGTGGTGAATTTCAACGACCAGAAGCGGGGTCGACTGAATCTGATCGATCACCTGCTCAGACAGCTACCGAAGCGCGAACCACCGGCCCCGGCGTTGCGAATGCCGAAGCTCAAAGGCAAGTCCCTCAAGGAACATATCCCGCGCGGATTTCTGATCAAGGATACGCACTGATCGGAGATTTGCCTGCGGAGGCGACCACGTGATCTCGGCGCCTTGACGGAAGTTCAGACGATGAATCCAGCAGGACGAAAAAACCGGCCGATCTCAGTGTTTGCGTGAATCCGGGGTGATACCGGGGCGCGGTCCCTTGCGGTGCACTTTTTTCGCGGGCTTGTCAGGCGATACCGCGGTCAGGGGGGAAGATGCCTTGCCCTCCGGGATTACCTTGGTCATGCGCAACTGCTGACCGGCGACCCAGACTTTCTGCAATTCCCGCAGCAGTTCCCTGGGCATGCCTTCGGGCATGTCCACCAGGCTGTGATCGTCGAAGATTTCAATGCGGCCGATGTACTGGGCATCGATTTCTGCTTCGTTGGCGATCGCGCCAAGAATGTTTCCGGGTTTGACACCGTGCTGGTGGCCGACTTCGACGCGATAGGTTTGCATGCCGGGCTCGGGGCTTGTCCGTGGCCGGCGTGGCCGGTCGGTCGATGACTCCCCGGAGCGGGGCGCAGCAGATTCGTCGCGCACAATCTTGCGCCGTGGCTCGCGTTTTTCCCGGTGATCGTCCTGTCGCGGCCCCGGTCGCGGGGGTTCCCCCGGCCGGGTCGTCTCGTTCATGAGCGGCGTTTCGCCCTGCGCCATGTAGGCGAGGGCGGCCGCGAGATCGAGCGGCAGGACCGCATGCACTTCCTGGTCGGGTTTGGTCAGTCCCCGACCGGCCAGGATTTCTGCAAGCATGGCCTTGAACGGTGCCAGTGTCGCGGTAAGTGTGGTGTTACCGAGAATTTCTGCGATGCGATCCTTGAGCTTGGCCAGGCGCTGTTGATTGACGGCTGCGGCGCTGGGCAGTTCCATGGCTGCGATGCTCTGTCGCGTGGCGCGCTCGATGATGCGCAGCATGTGGCGCTCGCGCGGCGTGACAAACAGGATCGCTTCGCCGCTGCGTCCGGCGCGGCCGGTGCGGCCGATGCGGTGCACGTAGGATTCGGTATCGGTGGGCACATCGTAATTGACGACATGGCTGATGCGTTCCACATCCAGGCCGCGTGCCGCGACGTCGGTGGCAACGAGGATGTCGAGTTCGCCCTTCTTGAGCCGGTTCACGGTGCGCTCGCGCATTTTCTGCTCGATGTCGCCGGAGAGCGGCGCCGCGCCGAAACCGCGCGCTTCCAGTTTTCCGGAGAGTTCCGCGGTCTCCTGCCGGGTACGCACGAACACCAGCATCCCGTCGAAGGGTTCGGCTTCGAGAATACGGGTCAGTGCATCGAGTTTGCTGATGCCGCCGTCGGCCAGCCAGTAGCGCTGGCGTGTGTTGGCGACGGTGGAGGTCTTGCTGCGGATGGTGACTTCCACCGGTTCTTTCAGATAGGTCTGGGCGATACGCCGAATTGCCCCGGGCATGGTGGCCGAAAACAACGCGACCTGGCGGGTGGGCGGCGTGTTCTTCAGCACTTTCTCGACATCGTCAATGAAACCCATGCGCAGCATCTCGTCGGCTTCGTCGAGCACCAGGCACATCAATGCGTCGAGCTTCAGCTTGCCGTGCTCCATGTGATCGATGACACGACCCGGCGTACCGACGATCACGTGCGCACCCCGGCGCAGCGCGTGCAACTGGGGGCCGTATTCCTGGCCGCCGTAGATCGGCAGGACATGAAAGTCCGGCAGGTGGGCGGCATATTTCTGGAACGCTTCGGCAACCTGGATGGCGAGCTCGCGCGTGGGGGTCAGCACCAGCACCTGCGGCACTCGTTTTTGCAATTCGATGCGGGCGAGCACCGGCAACGCAAAGGCCGCGGTCTTGCCGGTGCCGGTTTGGGCCTGACCCAGCACATCCTTGCCCAGCAGCAGCGGAGGAATGGTCTGTGCCTGGATGGGTGAGGGCGCTTCGTAGCCGACGTCGCGCAGCGCCTTGAGCAGCGGCGCCGGCAAGCCCAGATCGGCAAAACCTGGTTCGGAAATTGTGCTGGGATCGGACATGGGGAGGGATTCAGGCTCGCGAAGGCAGGTGGCGGATTCGCCGCATCCTACGCGGATTATTGCCGGTGAAGCGGAAAGGGCGCAGATCGAGGGGTCAATGCGTTGCGGCAGTGGGTGTCTGCGGTTCGGCAAACACGCGGGTGAGGGTGTGGCCGATTCTGCAGACTTGTGCGCCTTCGAGAATGCCATGCGCGGCCAACGCGGCATGCAGACGCGGCAGGTTGTAGTGTGGCACCGCAGGGTACAGATGATGCTCCACGTGGTAGTTCACATGGTGCGCAAAGAGAAGAAATCGCACCCAGGCCGGCGCGAGATTGGTGCGCGCAGCGGTGAGCGGTGAGCTGTAATCGGTCACCGCGCCGTGCTCGCAGACTGCGCGCAGCCGCAGGATGGCCTGCAATCCTGTCACCAGGGGCAGTATCCACAAGACAAGGTATTGCCAGCCCCAGCCGGTCGCGAAAGCGACAATCGGTGTGATGACGTGAAAGCCGAGCACGGTCCAGCGGTCGCGACGCGCTGTTGTCCGCAGTCGCGGGCTGGTGTCGTCCAGCGGCCGTTGGACCGCGCCGGTGTCGGTGTTGAGGGCGGGAGCGCCGAAAAAATAGGAAAAGGTCTTGAACGCGGTCAGACCGGCGAGATCCCTGGCAAGTTTTTTCATCAGATAGACCTTGCCACGCGGGTAACCGCCGTGCAGGGCGATGTCGGGGTCCTGCGGTCCGTACAGGTGGTTGTGGTGCAGCCGGTGGATGATGCGGTAAGTGCACATCGACACCCCCGCGATGGTGCCGATCAGGCGCCCGACCGCGTCGTTGAGCCAGCGGGTTTCATAGAGCCGGTAGTGCGCGGCATCGTGGGCGAGCACGAACAGCGCATGCTGGAGCGGCGCGATCAGCAACACTGCGATCGCAGCAGCCCACCACGACCAGAACGCCACCGCAAGGCCGATGACCAGTGCGAGCAATATGAAGGTCTGCGCCACGGCCAGCGTCGAGCGCACCGGGTCGAGCTGCGTCAGCGTGGCAAGAATCTGCGCAGGGAGCTTTTTCCGGACGTCGTCACGGAACTCTTCGCCAACGGTCGTCGGGATCACGGAGGGCATGACCTGGATTTTACGCCGAAGATTATGCGAGAGACGAAGATGCCGTGGCAGCGCCGCTTGGCCTGGTTTACCATGCCGCCGAGCCGGACCGATACGGTGCGGATTGCGAACGCAAGGGCAAGGACTCATGGAACAGTTTGATTACATCATCGTAGGCGCCGGTTCATCTGGCGCGGCGCTGGCGGCGCGCCTCACCGAAGACCCGGGCAAGCGCGTGCTGTTGCTCGAAGCCGGACGGGCCGGTCATTTTTATGCGCGCTTTCCGATCAGTTTCGGTTTGCTGATCCACAATCCGGCGGCGAACTGGCTCTACGAATCGGAACCGGAGGAGCGCACTGCGCGGCGCGCGATCCCGGTACCGCGCGGCAAGCTGCTCGGCGGATCGAGCGCGATCAACGGGCTCGTGTGGGTGCGCGGTCAGCCGGAGGACTACGATACCTGGGCGGCAATGGGCGCACCGGGGTGGGCGTGGAAAGACGTCGCGCCATTGTTCTCGCGTATCGAGGATTTCGAACGCCCGGATGCCAAGAATCGCGGCCACGGCGGACCGGTACATGTCTCGATCGTGCCAGACCAGAATCCACTCTATGACGCCTTGTTCCGGGCGGCAGGCGAGGCTGGTTATCGCACCAATCCCGACTACAACGGCGAGAATCAGGAAGGCATTGCCAAGACGCAGGCCAACATTCGCCGCGGACGGCGCATGAGTGTTGCAGATTGTTATCTCGCGCCAGCCATGGGGCGGCCAAACCTGACCGTGCGCACAAAAGCGGCTGCGCGACGCGTGATGCTGGAAGGCACACGCTGTACCGGAGTGGTTTACGAGCACCAGGGGCGCGAGTGCACGGTACGCGCCGGACGCGAAGTCATTCTGTCGGCCGGGGGCGTGGCCACGCCACAGCTCCTGGAACTTTCAGGCATCGGGCGGCCGGAAATCCTGCAAGCGCACGGCATCAAGGTGCGTCATGCCCTGCCGGCGGTGGGGGAGAATTTCCGCGACCATTTGAATGTGCGCATCATCTGGAGGGCGAAGGATCCGCGGGCTTCCTACAACCACAAGGTGCGCGGACTGGGCGCCGTCAACGAAGCGTTCCGTTACCTCTTGTCGGGCGGCGGATTTTTCAGCCTGCCCTCGGCGCCGCAGGTGGCCTTTCTGAAAACCCGGCCCGAGCTGGCCACGCCCGATGTGCAAATGCATCTGGTGCCCTACGCGATCAAGAGTCCGACCAAGCGCGAACTGCAGGACTTCCCGTCCTTCACTATTGCGTGTTACCAGTTGCGGCCGGAAAGCCTCGGCTCCATCCATATCCGCTCGGCTGATCCCGACGTGCAGCCGGCGATCCGTTTCAATTTTCTGGACACCGAAGAGGACAAGCGCACGATCGTGGAGGGCGTGCGGATGATGCGGCGGATCGTGGCTGCGCCGGCCATGGAAAGTCTGCGTGGCGAAGAATTCTCGCCCGGCAGGCATGTCGAGTCGGACGAAGAGATTCTGCAGTGGATCTGCAACAACTCGCAGACCGCCTATCATCCAATGGGCACCTGCCGCATGGGCCAGGGCCCCGATACCGTGGTGGACGAGCGCTTGCGGGTACACGGTATCGAAGGTTTGCGCGTGGCAGATGCCTCGATTTTTCCGACCATGCCCTCGGGCAACACCAATGCACCCGCCATCATGGTGGGCGAAAGAGCAGCCGAGCTTCTGCGCTGAATTCCGCCACTCTGACGCGCGGGCGGAGCTTTCCGATTCGGGAGTCGAGTCGGTCGCCCGGGCGGGGAGAAGCCTTGGCGTCGCGGCGAGCCGGTTAACGTTTCGCCTCTTCGACCCGTCCGCCGGCGCCGTTCAGCGTGACTCGCTCCCGATGGTGGATGCTGTCGAGTTCGCATGACAGGTGCCGCCGGGGCGACGATGCAGATTGAGCAGACGGGGGATTTCTAGCAGGATGTTTGCCGGTCGTTCGACCTGTACAGCGGTTTTCCCCGGCAAGGTGAATGGGAGGGTGGTTGCATTTACGCAGCGTATTGAGTAAAAATACTCAATACATTGAGTAAACGGGGAATCCGCTTGCCCTATCACCGACCGCAGTTCGGGCTTCTCCTGGGACGTCTTCGCGAGCGGCGCCGCTTTCTTCAGGCGGTAACCGGCCCGCGGCAGGTGGGCAAGACGACGCTGGTGCAGACGGCGGCGGAGGCGTCTGGCCTGCGGGTGCTCTTTGCCAGTGCGGACGAGCCGACCCTGCGCGGTCCGGCGTGGATCGAGCAACAGTGGGATGCGGCGCGCCTTGCGGTTCGGGAAGCGGGGGCGGCCGGCGCGGTACTGGTGCTGGACGAGATCCAGAAGATTCCGAACTGGTCGGAGGCGACCAAGCGACTTTGGGACGAGGATACCCGCGCACGTCTTGCGCTGAAGGTGGTAGTGCTTGGCTCCGCGCCTTTGCTGGTCGCGCGCGGGCTGAACGAAAGCCTGGCCGGCCGGTTCGAAGTGGTGCATCTGCCGCATTGGTCGCTCTCGGAAATGCGGGACGCGTTCGACTGGCCGCTCGACCGGTATGTTTTCTTCGGGGGATATCCCGGGGCAGCCCCACTGGTCTCGGAGCCCGCGCGCTGGGCGCGCTACGTGATCGACTCGCTGATCGAGACGACCCTTTCGCGCGACGTGCTGCTGCTTTCCCGGGTGGACAAGCCGGCATTGCTTCGCAGGCTGTTCCAGCTCGGGTGCAGTTATTCGGGGCAGGTGCTGTCCTACACCAAGATGCTTGGCCAGCTTCATGACGCGGGCAACGCCACGACGCTTGCCCACTACCTCGACCTCCTGGCGGGGGCGGGCATGGTGACCGGGTTGCAGAAGTACACGGGAGAAGCAGTGCGTCGGCGCGGATCGAGCCCGAAGCTTCAAGTGCTCAATACCGCGCTGATGACGGCGCCTTCGGGCCTGGAGTTCCGCGCCGCACGTTCAGACCCGGAACTCTGGGGGAGGCTCACGGAATCCGCCGTGGGCGCACATCTTGCCAATGCGGCCGCGGCAGGGGACATCGAGCTTTTCTACTGGCGCGATCACGGGAAAGAAGTGGATTTCGTCGTACGCGCAGGTTCCGCACTGACCGCGATTGAGGTCAAGAGCGGACGCTCGCCCGCCGTGCATCCCGGTATGGAGGCGTTCGCAGAGGCCTTCCGTCCCCAGCGCAAACTGTTGGTTGGCTCGGGAGGTATCGCGGTGGAGGAATTTCTGTCGTTACCCGTCCGACACTGGGTGGGCTGAGCGGCGCCGGCCCGCCATGGAACCGCGCGTGCCCGAATCTGGCCGGGCGCGGTAGTATCCGGCCTCGATGAAAGTAGAAAATATCTGCAAGTTGTTGCGCGCCCATGGCGCGAGCCCGGTGCACGAGCGCGCGGTGTGGCGCGCATGGGCGCAGGCGCTGCCGCACTGACGCGGGTGGAAACCCAATTAGCCCTCTGCTGACCTTGCAGGTGCACGAAGCCTTGCGGGCCGCAGTGCGCGCCGGCCTGACGGAGGTGGAATGTTCGCTGGACCTGGGACGTTCCGTGACCCGTGTCATCGTGGACGAAGCGGGATGGATCTGGCAGGGGCAGCGGTATGCCTGGCTGGACACTTGCAAGGACCGAACGCTGTACTGCTGGGAAGGCGATGCCTTCCTGCCGGTGATGCGATTCACCCGGTCTCTGATCAAGTTGGTGCCCACGCAATGGGGGCCGCCGACGTTTGAGATCGACGGCATCAAGATGTTGCCGACAGCTCAGGTCTCCCCGTATGCGGATGCCGAAAACAAAGTGGCGCTGATCCAGCCGCGCGGCAAGGTGATTCTGGATACCTGCGGCGGGTTGGGGTATTTTGCCGCGTGGTGCCTGGCCGGGAAGGCGGCAAAGGTGTTGTCGTTCGAGAAGAATCCGGATGTCATCTGGTTGCGCAGCCTCAATCCCTGGTCGCCGCCTCCCGAGGAAAGATTGACCCTCATCGAAGGCGATGTCGCGGCGGAGATTCTGAAATTGGCAGACCAGTCCTTTGACGCGCTGTTGCACGATCCACCGCGTTTCGGCATCGCCGGGGAGCTTTACTCGCAGACTTTCTACGACCAGCTCGCGAGGGTCCTTCGGAAGCGAGGTCGACTGTTCCACTACGTCGGCACCCCGAACCAACTCACCAGTGGCCGCGATGTGCCAAA
>JBJXFN010000076.1:0-2601 GCA_046155535.1 Burkholderiales bacterium | reverse complement strand
GCGATCACGCTGGAGCGTTCCGCGGAGCGTCCGTTCGACCAGGAGGCTGTCGAACTGTGCGAAGCACTGGCAGGGCTGGTTGGCCCGATGCTGGAGGTGCACCGGCGCGAGGATCAGATGCTGCCGGTGCGGGCGGTTTCCTCTTCGCGCGAATTGCTGATGCGCCTGACCGGCCCGCGCTATCCGGGATTCAAACTGGGTACTCTTCTGGTCATTGCGGCCATCGCGTTCCTTGCCCTGGCGGAGGGGCAGTTTCGCGTATCCGCCCCCATGGCGATAGAACCTCTGGTGCAGCAGGCCACGGTGGCGCCGTTCAATGGTTACATCAGCCAGGCGCCGAAGCGTGCCGGAGACCTGGTCAAAACCGGCGACGTGCTGGCGATTCTCGAAGACCGGGAATTGCGCCTGGAGCGGCTCAAGTGGCTCGGGCAACTGGACGAATCCCAGAAGCAATTGCGCAAGGCGATGGCGGAACACGACTCGGCCCAGACGCAGGTGCTCAGCGCGCAACTCGACCAGACTCGCGCGCAACTGTCCCGGGTGGAGGACCAACTGGCTCGTACGCGACTCACTGCCCCCTTCGATGGCGTGGTGGTCTCCGGCGACCTGACGCAAAAACTCGGCACCCCTGTCGAGCGCGGCGCTTTGCTCTTCGAAGTGGCACCGTTGTCGTCTTTTCGTCTGGTGCTCAAGGTGGACGAGCGCGAAATTGCCTATGTTCGCGAAGGCCAGCGCGGCGATATCCTGCTCTCCGCATTTGCCGAGGACCCGATCCCGTTTTCGCTGGTGAACATCACGCCGGTATCCATCGCGGCCGATGGCCGGAATTTTTTCCGCGTGGAAGCCGCGTTGGATCACAAGGATGCGCGCATGCGCCCAGGCATGGAGGGGGTGGCTAAGATCGAAATCGATCGGCGCGGCTGGTGGTGGATTTTCACGCACGACATCTGGCAGTCGATGCGGCTGACGTGGTGGAAATGGCGGCCGTGACGACAACGAACAAGAAGGGCGACGCGCCCGCCATTGTGCATTTTACCCCTTCACCCTTCACCCTTCACTCAGCACTTTTGATTCAATGGTTGAATCGCTGTTAAGCCAGTCCTGGTACCGGGTGGCGGAACTCAAGCCGCGACTGCGCAGCCACGCCCGCATCCATCGTCACCAGTTTCGCGGGGAGACCTGGTACATCCTCCAGGATCAGTCCTCCGAGCGTTTTCACCGCTTTTCCCCGCCGGCCTACAAGATCATCGGATTGATGGACGGCGTGCGCACGGTCGAGGACATCTGGAATATCGTACTCACGCAGTTTGGCGACGATGCGCCGACCCAGGACGAAGTCATCCAGCTTCTTGGCCAGCTTCACGGGGCGGACGTCCTGCAGTGCGACGTGCCACCTGATACGCAGGAGATTTTCCGACGGCGCACACGCGCTGCGAAAAGCCGCTTGCGCAAGAAGTTGCTGAGCATCTTCGCCTGGCAGATACCGTTGTTCGATCCGGAGAAGTTTCTCAACGCGACGCTTCCGCTGGTGCGCCCGCTGGTGGGCTGGGTCGGTTTGCTGGCCTGGATTGGCGCCGTGACTGCGGCCGTTGTCCTGGGGTCGGCGCACTGGAGCGAATTCACCGAGAACGTCTTTGACAGAATGCTGGCGCCGGGCAATCTGGTGATGCTCTGGCTGCTGTTCCCGTTGGTCAAGCTGTTGCACGAACTCGGGCACGCGTTCGCCGTGAAAATCTACGGCGGCGAGGTGCACGAAATGGGTCTGATGCTGCTGGTGTTCTCGCCAACGCCCTACGTGGATGCATCCGCGGCCTGGGGATTCCGCTCGAAGTGGCAGCGCATCGTGGTGGGTAGTGCGGGCATGGCGGTGGAGGTATTCATCGCGTCCATCGCGATGCTTGTGTGGCTCGCCGTCGAACCCGGGGTGGCGCGCTCGCTTTGCTACAACACGATCCTGATCGCCGGCATTTCCACCGTGCTGTTCAACGCCAATCCGCTGCTGCGCTTCGACGGCTACTACATGCTGATGGATTACCTCGAGATTCCCAATCTGAATACGCGCGCGACCAAATATCTGACCTATCTTTGCGAGCGTTACGTGTTCGGACGCAAGGAAGCCAAACTGCAAACCGCCGGGCGGGGGGAACGGGCATGGTTCGTCGGTTATGCATTTGCCTCGTTCTTCTACCGGCTGACGGTGATTGCGGCGATCCTGTTTTTTGTCGGACAGCAACACTTGTTGCTGGGCTTGATTTTCGCCGGGACCACCGCCTTCGCCTGGCTGGTGTTGCCCGGCTGGCGCATCGGCAAATATCTGGCCACCAATCCGGGCATTCACAAGGTCCGCAAGCGGGCGGTGATGTCCACCGCGACGTTTGTCGGCGGGGTCGTGTTGATTCTGCTGGCACTGCCGATGCCGTTTCGGACGGTGATCGAAGGGGTGGTGTGGGTGCGCGACGAAGGCATCGTGCGCGCCGGTGCCGACGGATTCGTGCGGCGGGTGGTGGCGCGGCCCGGAGCCATGGTCGAGATCGGACAGGTTCTCATTGAGTGCGACGATCCGGACCTGCTTACCGAGGCGCAGGTGTTCGAAGCGCAGAT
>JBJXFN010000069.1:0-6081 GCA_046155535.1 Burkholderiales bacterium | reverse complement strand
ATTACTCGGGGCGAATGTTGGAGGCCTGATCGCCCTTGGGGCCGGCCGTCTTGTCGTAGCTCACTTTCTGGTTTTCCTTGAGCGACTTGAAGCCGTTGCCCTGGATCGCGGAGAAATGGGCAAAGAGATCCTTGCCGCCGTCATCCGGTGTGATGAATCCGAAACCCTTGGCGTCGTTGAACCACTTCACTGTACCTGTTGCCATGTCTGAATCTTCCTTATTGAAATTTAAATAAACGGGCACGTTGCCCTGAATGCGAGAACTTCAAGAGGAGAATTCAAGGAGATCTGAGGAGTACCGATGAACGGGCTGCGACGGACCAGCAAAATCAACACTTGGAGAATCACGCGGCCCCTTTATACGTGCATATGTTGCGGAAGTCAAAGCCTATTTGCAGGCTTATTGCAATGCGCGGTCCGCCACGGTAATGCGGTGCAACAAGCGCCTCTGGCCCTCGTAACCGCCGGTTGCGGCATGCACCAGGCAGCGGTTGTCCCACATGATCAACATGTCCGGCGCCCACTTGTGGCGATAGACGAATTCCGGCTTCGCCTGGTGGGCAAACAGTTCGAGCAGTATCTGCGTGGCCTCTTTTTCGCCCATGCCATCGATACCGATTGTGTAACCGGGGCTCACATACAGAGAGAGCCGCCCGGTTTCGGTGTGCGGCCGCGCAATCGGATGCAACTGGGTCTTGAGTGCCGCGTCTCCGTACTTGATGGTCATGGAGCGGCCCTTGTCGCGCTCGCCGTACATGCCATCGCGCGAATAACCGCGCCGCGCCGAGTGGACGCCCCTCTTGTTGCGCAACAATTCTTTCATTGTCTGCGGCAGCGCGTCCCAGGCGGCATACTGGTTGGCGAACAGGGTATCCCCGCCGGTCGTCGGGATGACGTTGCCGTAGAGCACCGTGGCCGCTGGCGGGTGTTCTAGAAAGCTCCAGTCGGAATGCCAGGTTTCCGCGAAGATCGGCGTTTTCTCGTCCGCCTCGCGCCTGACCTGCACTACGCGGGGATGGCCTGCTATCGCCTCGATAAAAGGGTCTTCGCCCTCGGGCCCCATATAGGTGGCAAAGCGCTCGATGTCCGCAATCGTCATCGATTGATCTGGAAAGGCAATCACCTGATGCGCCAGCCAGGCCGCACGAATTCCACCAATCTCATCGGTCGAAAGAGGCTTTGCCAGATCCACATCGAAAATCTGCGCGCCGCTCGCGGCCTGCTGTCGGATGATCTTCATCGCAATTGCGTTTTCTCCAATGCATTTTTCTCCAGCGTCCTGAAAGCATAAACCATCAGGCACCACATTTGACACTGCCCAGCGGGGCGAAGAGTGCCGTAGGATTCGGTGCAACGCGCGCCCGAAGGTATTCCCCCGACGGCATGTAATGCGCGTACCATGTCCTCCATACTCCCTTCGATCGAGACCAACATGTCTGCCCCTGCGCGCGTCCCGCTCCCGGATCCCGTTAAAGACCTCGCGGCGCAAATCTATGTCGAGCTGGTTTGCCGCGGCGTGGTGCTCACCGAAGGCGCGGCGCAAATCAAGTCGAATCCGGAGAGTCTGGCCAAGATCAGTTTCAAACTCGCGGAAGCGTTCGAGCGTGTCGATACCGCGCTAAAGGCCCCGAGCGCGCCGAAGAATCAGGAATTCGACATGAAAGCAGCCGCGCTGCCCGGGTTCAACGTTGCGGGCACCTGAATTTCGACTCATGCTGGCATCAGGCTTTGAAAAAATTTCCTGCGCCGGATAGCCCCGTATCCCTGGACGCGAATTCCTCCGGTGCGGAGCGAAAAGTCCTGGACGTGACCGGTGATGCGACCCGGCCCAATGTCTGGGCCGCCCCGGGCCCGTCATCCCGGCCCTCGGGCTTTGCGCCGGCAGCCTACTATCGGCAAGGCGTGCTGGTGCCTGGCGGCCCGCGCCTGCGCCAGGATATGCGCGGCAGAAAGAAGTAACGCGACGCTTCCTCGAATTGCGCGCAAACACGGCGCCACGTTTTACGCACCCTCTTCATTTTTTACTGCATCAACTCTCGAGCTCAAAATGGACACCGAAAACTGGATTCTGCATTTCCAACCCTTCCGGACCCGCACCGAAGTGCGCAACAGTCTCGCCGGCACGCTGCTCGGCTTGATGGACCCGGGCCAGGGCCCGGCGACCTATCCAGCGGAGATTGCCACGTTACCGACCGGCAATGACCGCGAAGTCATGGAATCTTACCTGCTCGTGAAAACTTTCTGCGAACGCAAAAAGGGCGCCGAGCGGCGTTCAGTGGCTGCGGCCATTGGCGACAACGTTCGCATACTGTTTGCCAGGGCGCTGGATCGGATGAAGGAACTGCCGCCCGAACCGGTGAAGTTGATGCCGATTGCGGCCTTGACCCAGGTGCGGCGGGCCTGAACGCAGTGGAGACGGAATCGGCCGGATTCGATTCGGTGGCGTACCAGACGCTCCTGTCGCAGGCCCATGCCGCGATCCGGGGCGCGTTGCAACAACGACAGCTCGATCCCTTGCGCTACAGGGTGGACATCGATCCGGGCGTTCCCATCTTCGCGCCCCGGGAAATCCACCTTCTGCGCATTGCGTACAACCGCCATGAAACACTGTCGGTGGAAATGAATGTGCCGCACGAATGGCTGATCGCGCAGGCCGGCCAGGCCCGCGAGGATTTCATCAGTGCGATGGACGTCCAGATTCTGGCACTGCGGGACAGGGTACTTTCAGCGGGGCGGCCAATCTGACAGGTGGCACGAGTGGAGCATGGCAAGTGATGCCACGGCGCCACGGGACAACACTCCACAACGCAGGATTCCACCTTTGCCCCGATATTCCGGGCGTCGCGCGCGCGCCGCTTATCGAGTGCACACCAGCCGGCGGCCCTGACCACCGGTGTTCAAAACCATTTTTTTCCCACTCAATTCCTCGATGAGATACGTGCCCGTCAGATTCGGGCCGGTGAGCTTCAAGTCGAGTCCCGACATCTCATATTTCGCGGAGCTGCGGCCCTCCGCCGACTCGATATTCACGGTGGCATCCGGCTGGAAGTCATAGCGATCAGTTCGGCCTGAAACCGGATCGAGGCAGGACCAGGCACCCACCAACGGACTGGTCGTGGCTTCCTCCTGTGCAGAAGGCGTCACCGCCGGGGACACATTCGACGCTGGTTCGGATGCGGATGTTGACGGCGGCGCGGGTTCGGCAACCGGCGAAACCTCAGGAGCCGGTTGCACCGGACGCGCCGACTGTTTCGGGACAACGACCGGGGTTGGCGTCTCGCCGGATGTTGCCCACCACACGCCAACGCCCAGCACAATCGCCCCCGCCACGCCCCACTTCACCCAACCAAGATCCGAGGCAGCCTCGGACACTGGCTCGATCGGACTGGACGCGGGAGCCAGCGGCAAGGCAATAGAGGCGTCATATCCTGCCCGCTGCGTCGGGTCCAACAGAATCTCTTTCGCCTGCTGGACCACCACCAGCTTGTTGGGGTCCTGCATGGTTTCGACTTTCAGTTCTCGCATGCGTTTTGCGTAGGCCGCGGCGATTTCCGCTTCGGACGCATTGGGTTCCACGCCAAGAATCTGATAAAGGGTCTTTTTCATTGGACGTCCATTCTTCGCACTTCGCCAGGAACGACAATACGGGTCAACGCCCCGATTGTCGCCGCGGCGCCCACACAAGAAAGAACGATGAAGCGCCCACGCAGCCGGTGGAGCCGCGCTTTAAGCGCCACGGCCGAGAACCCTGCCGGGCCGGTTCCCGGTGGGCTTGCCGTCGCGCCACACCGCCCTGCCGTTGACGATAGTGGCTTCGATGCCACGGGCCGCCTGGATGGGTTTCTCCCACGTTGCGGTTTCGGCAATGGTCTGCGGATCGAAGATCGTGATGTCCGCATAGGCGCCTTCCCGCAATACGCCGCGATCCTTCAGGCCGAAGGTCTTCGCCGACAGGCCGCTCATCTTGTAGACCGCAGTTTCCAGCGGGAACAGGTCCAGGTCGCGGCTGTAGTGGCCGAGCACGCGCGCAAACGTTCCCCACAACCGGGGATGAGGCGCCACATCGTGCGGCAGGCCATCGGAGCCCACCATGGTGTGGGCAAAGGCCAGAATGCGCTGCACATCGGCTTCGTCCATCGAGAAATAGATGGCCGAGGCCGGTTGCAGTTTTTCGATCGCCGCCTGGACGGACAATCCCATTTCCTTTGCCACTACATCGAGATCGCGTCCGGAGAACTGCGGGTAGGGCCGCGAGGAACTGACGATCACCCGGGTGCAGATCTTCGTGCGCTCGAAACTCAGAATCGTGGACGACGCCATGTAGGGATAACAATCCAGGCACACCGGCTGGCGCGCAAGCGCCGCGTCGAAACGCGGCAGCGTCTCCCTGGAGCGTCCGTGATTGGCGGCGCCGACGACCTTGTGATGGGACACCACCACCGGCACGCCGAGTTCGCGTCCGGTCAGAAAACTTTCGTCCAGGGAATCCAGCACCGTCTCCGCCTCGTTGCGCATGTGGGTGCAGTAAATGCCGTTGAATTCCCGCAGCGGCCGGCAGATGTCGATCACTTCCTGTGTCGGCGCCGCACAGGCCGGCTCGTAATACAGGCCGGTGGAAAATCCGATTGCCCCGGCTGTCATCGCTTCGCGCGTCATCTCCCGCATGCGGCCGATTTCCGCCGCCGTCGCGGCGCGATCCAGGCGATCCATGGTCGCCACCCGAAGTGTGGTGTGGCCCACCAGCAGCGCGCAATTGGTGGCTGCCGGCTGTGCGCACAACTCCTCGACATAGTCGCCCATCTTCGGAAATTTGAACCAGCCGCCCTGGTCGTCCAGCAGATCGAGCGGCGGAGTCACTGCGCCGTGCATCCCGCCCGGCATCGGCGCCAGCGAGATGCCGCAGTTACCGGCCACCACCGTGGTCACACCCTGACTGACTTTCGGCGCCATGTCCGCGCCCGAGAGCATCAACCGGTCGTCGTGCGTGTGCACGTCGATGAATCCCGGCGCCACCACTTTTCCAGAGCCATCGATCACCTGATCGGCACTCGCGGCGTCGAGACGGCCGATACGCGAAATCCGGTCGCCGCGCACCCCGATATCCGCCAAGTATCGCGGCGCGCGGGTGCCGTCGATCACTGTTGCCTCACGGATCAGGAGGTCGAAATGTTCGCTCATGAACTGTTTCCGCCTACTCCAGACAAAAGACGAGAGTAAACCAGATTTCCCGAAACACGAACGCACATGTTTGCCGGCCTCCTCATTCGACGCGCGCCCCTGACTTTCGGATCACTTCGGACCAGCGCGGACGTTCGCGCCGCACCAGCGCGAGGAATTCCTCCGGCGTGCCACCGTCCGGTTCGGTACCGAGCTCGGCGAAGCGCTCACGCACCCTGGGCGAGGCGAGGGACGCCACAATGTCACGGTGCAGGCGCTCTACGACTTCCTTCGGCAACCCGGCCGGCCCGATCACGCCACCCCAGGCTGTGGTCTCGTATCCGGGCACGCCGGCCTCCGCGATCGTGGGCAATTGTGGAAAGACTGCCGAACGCCGCGGCCCCGATACCGCTAACGGACGCAGCCGGCCCGCACGTGCGTGAGGTGCAACCGAGGTCAGATTGTCGAAAATTACCTGGGCACGCCCGGCAATCAGATCGGCAATGGCCTGCGGGCCGCCGCGAAACGGCACATGCAGCATGTCGATGCCGGTCATCGACTTGAAGAGTTCGCCGCCGAGATGCCCGGTGGTGCCATTGCCAGGAGAAGCGAACACAAGTTGTCCCGGATGATTTCTCGCATAATCGATCAGCGCCCGCACGCTGGTGACCGGCAGACTGTTGTTCACCGCCAGCACGTTCGCGACCCGCAGGCAATTCGACACCAGCGTGAGGTCACGTTCCGCGTCATAAGGCAGGTCGGCCATCAATCCCTGATTGATCGCGAGCGACACGATGTTGCCGTAGCCCAGGGTGTACCCGTCCGGTGCGGCACGTGCGATTTCGAGCGTAGCCGCCACGGCGTTCGAACCGGGCCGGTTGATCACGACGATCGGCTGCCCGAGCCGCGGCGCGAGCTCGGCGC
>JBJXFN010000063.1:0-16584 GCA_046155535.1 Burkholderiales bacterium | reverse complement strand
CGGTGCCGCTGGTCGGTGGGTCGTTGACCGGATTGACCGTAATCGAGACGGTTGCAAGGTTGGAATCGAGTTCGCCATCCTTTGCCCGGTAGGTGAAGCTGTCGGGGCCGAAATAGTTGGCATTCGGGGTGTAGCGCAGTTTGCCGCTCTCGATGACCACGCTCCCATGCGCGGGCTGGTTGATCGCAACAATCGTCAGGGCATCGCCTTCAACATCGCTGTCGTTGGAGAGCACATCAATCAGGACCGAACCGTCTTCGTCCATCACCACCGCATCGTTCCCCGCCGAGGGGGCGTCGTTCACAGGGGTGATGTCCAGCGTGGCACTGCCAGACACTGTGGCCACGCCGTCGGTCACGCTGTAACCAAAAACGATCTGGGTGTCGTCGTTCAGTGCGGGAGTGTAGGTCCAGGTGCCGTTGTTGTTATTGGTGAGTGTTCCCACGCCGCTGGTGATGACCAGCCCCGTGGCAGTCAACACATCGCCATCGATGTCGCTCGCATTCGCGAGCAGTTCCGCCTGCGTGATAACCCGGGCACCGCTGTCCTCGGCGATAGCGGCCAGCGTGACCGGCGCAGTGACGGGAGGATCGTTCACCGGCCTGATTCCTATGGTCACCGTCGCGACGTTGGAATCGAGTTCGCCATCCTTTGCCCGGTAGGTAAAGCTGTCGGGACCGAAGTAGTTGGCATTCGGGGTGTAGATGAACGACCCGTCTGCGTTAAAGATCAGGCTGCCGTGCATGGGGCCATTCGCCAGGGCGCTCGTCAACAGGCTGGCCTCGACATCCTGGTCGTTCACGAGCAAGCCCGGCGCGGCAACAATCAGCACCGCGTCTTCGTCCACAAAGTAGGCGTCATCGCCGGCAACCGGCGCATCGTTGACCGGCGTGACGTCGATGGTAATCGTGCCGATGCCGGATTCGAGTTCCTCGTCCCTCACCCGGTAGGTGAAGCTGTCGGCGCCAAAGTAGTTGGCCGCGGGCGCATAAGTCCACGTGCCGTCGGCATTGACGGTGAGCGTTCCGTGCTGCGGTCCGGTGACGATCTCCGGAGTCAGCGTCAGGCTGTCGATGTCACTCGCGCTCGCACGCAGGTCAATGACGAGCGGGGTGTCTTCGGCGGTGGTCCGCGTGGCATTTCCGGCGACCGGCGCATCGTTCACCGGGGTGACGGTGATGGAGACACTCGCCGGTCCCGAGAACGATATGCCATCGGTAACCTGATACCCAAAGTTGTCGGGACCGAAGTAATTGGCATTCGGTGTGTAGACGAAGGTGCCGTCGGCGTTCAGTGCGAGGGTGCCGTGCGCCGGCTGGCTCAGGACCTGGATGCTTAGCACGGTGCTGTCGACATCCGAGATCAACAGCGCGCCCGGCACCGGTGTGTCTTCCGGCGTGGACAGGGCAAGATTCTGTACAACCGGCGCATCGTTCACCGGGGTAATGTCCAGGGTGGCGCTGCCAGACACTGTGGCTACACCATCGGTCACACTGTAGCCAAAAGCAACTTGGGTGTCGTCGTTCAGCGCGGGGGTGTAGGTCCAGGTACCGTTGTTGTTATTGGTGAGTGTTCCCGCGCCGCTGGTGATGACCAGCCCCGTGGCAGTCAACACATCGCCATCGATGTCCGTCGCATTCTCGAGCAGTTCAGCCTGGGTGATGGTCCGCGCGCCGCTGTCTTCGGCGATGGCGGCAAGTGTCACGGTGCCGCTGGTCGGCGGGTCGTTGACCGGATTGACCGTAATCGAGACCGTTGCGAGGTTGGAATCGAGCTCGCCATCCTTTGCCCGGTAGGTGAAGCTGTCGGGGCCGAAATAGTTGGCATTCGGGGTGTAGCTGAACGAGCCGTCTGCGTTGAAGATCAGGCTGCCGTGCGCTGGACCATTTACCAGTACGCCGCTCAATACGCCCGCCTCCACGTCCTGATCGTTCGCGAGCAAACCAGGCACGGTGACAACCAACACCGCGTCTTCATCAACCGAATATGCATCGTCTGCGGCAACCGGCGCATCGTTGACCGGCGTCACGTTGATGGTCACCGTCGCGACGCCGGATTCCAGCTCCTCGTCCCGGATACGGTACGTGAACGCGTCGGCGCCGAAGTAATTGCCCGCGGGAGTGTAGGTATAAGTGCCATCAACGTTGGAAGTGAGCACGCCGTGCTGCGGTCCAGTGACGATCGCCGGAGTCAGCACCAGGCTGTCGATATCGCTTGCATTTGCACGCAAGTCAATCAGTACCGAAGTGTCTTCGTTGGTCGAGATCGTTGCATTCACCGCGACTGGCGCATCGTTCACCGGGGTTACGGTGATGGCGACATTGCCCGGTCCGGAAAACGACACACCATCGGTTACCTGGAAGCCAAAACTGTCAGGGCCAAAGTAGTTGGCATTCGGTGTATAGACGAAGCTGCCGTCGGCGTTCAAAGCGAGCGTACCGTGCGCCGGCTGACTCAGGGCCTGGATGCTCAGCACGGTGCTGTCGACATCCGAGATCAACAACGCGCCCAACACCGGTGTGTCTTCCAGCGTGGACAGGGCAAGATTCTGTACTACCGGCGCATCGTTCACCGGGGTGATGTCCAGCGTGGCACTGCCAGACACTGTGGCCACGCCGTCGGTCACGCTGTAGCCAAAAGCGACCTGGGTGTCGTCATTCAGTGCGGATGTGTAACTCCAGGTACCATCGTTGTTGCTGGTGAGCGTGCCGGCACCACTGATGATAACCAGCCCCGTGGCAGTCAACACATCGCCGTCGATGTCGCTCGCATTCGCGAGCAGTTCGGCCTGCGTGATAACCCGTGCACCACTGTCTTCAGCAATGGCAGTCAGCGTGACCGGCGTAGTCACCGGGGGGTCGTTCGCCGGCGTGACGTTGATCGACACGGTCGCCGGGCCGGATTCGAGTGCGCCGTCGCTTACGCGGTAGGTGAAGCTGTCCGGGCCAAAATAATTGGCGTTTGGCGTGTAGGTCATCCTGCCATCCGCCAACACCACCGCCGAACCGTGCGCCGGTGCCGAGGCAATCAGTACGCTGAGCGCGCTGCCTTCCGGATCGGTGTCGTTCGACCTCGGGTCAAAGGTGAGCGGTGTGTCTTCCGCCGTCGTGACACTGTCCGCCTGCGCCACCGGCGGCTGATTGTCCCCTTCGAACAGGAAACGGACGTCGTCAATCACTACTCGGCTGCCCAGCGCACCGAAGCCAAGCAGATCGAAGTAGAGCGCAATGCCATTCGCCAGATTTAGTCCGGCGAAGTCGATGGTCACTGCAATCGGGCTGGTCACATCCTGCGGGAATACCGTGCCGGAAAGTCCGTCGAAGCGAATGCGCTGGGCGGCATAGAATGTCCCGTCATTTTGAACGTTGAGCGACGCATCGGTGTTACCGAGGCCGATACTGCCGAGCAGAGAATCTCCGGTTACCAGATCAAGCAAAGCCACTTCAAATGCGTCCTGCGGACCCTGCCCTGATGAGGTGAAATCAGCGTCGAGAATGGTGAATGACAAACCCCGGGCGTTCTGAGGCACGGTGAATAAGCGGGCCAAACCGCTCTGCGAACTCGCGTCTTCAATCAACGTGCCAGTACCGGTATCGGACATTGACGCCGATCCACGGATGGCCCATGTGTCCGCGGGTGGCGTCGGCGAAGCCAAAGCGAACGAAAGGGCGTCCATCGTCGCCACCAGGTCATTTGGACCCGGTGGCAAATCCCCATTTCCGGTCGCCGCCCCTGATTCGCCCGGCAGTTTTGGAAACGCGCCCGGGACATTAATCACTTCCAGCGTCAGCAGCACACCGAGCACAGTTCCATACTGATGCGCGCGATCGGCCGCGCCGGTCGTCAATCCCCACCATTTGTCCGAGGCCGCGGGGTCGTCAAAGGCAGCGGCAAAGAGCGCCTTATGGAAATCGCCAACGGGCACTTCTATCAGTCCACCGGCATTGACGAATGGGTTTGCCGCACTCATAAAACTGGTACTGGGCACGCCTCCGAAGTATTCATCCAGAAGTCCCAGTGTATGCGCCAACTCGTGGGCGATGGTAACGCCCATCCAGCGGCCGTAGTTCTCTGCCAGAGTGGAAGCCGAAAGGGTGAGGGACGTCTTGATCCTGGAAAAGTCAGCAATGTTGTTCGCCAGATATATAGTCATCTGGTTGCTCGAATTCCGATTCATTACGGAATCCACCCGATGAGTTACCGAGACGGGCGACAGTCGATCGTCGGCACTCCATGGAAGAGTCAAAGGATCGACCGGATTCGAAAAGGATTGGGCATCCAGCGCACCCGCCGGGCCGAACAATTCCTTGTATTCGAGGTCCAGGCTCCCGCGACCCAATACCGCGTCCGTGGACTGGGCAAAAAGCAAGCTTGAAAAACCAGCCGTATTGGCTGTCTTCAGATTCAGGCTGCCGCCGAAATAGCCCTGATTTGGGATAAAACTACTGCCCACGAACCCCTGATAGACCGAGGTGATGGAGCCTTCCACTCCACGCACGAAATCGTCGAGATTCTTATCCAGGAATCCCAGGGTCATCACGGACTTGAAATCACTGTATAAGAGGGACTTCGTCACGCCCCCCAATGTTCCAGTCGGATTTGCGTCATAGGTCGCGAGCGCAGAGGCGCTTCCGCTTTGCTCGAATACTGCATACTGCGTAAGAAAGTCGGCTATCGCGTTACGGATCTGAGTCAGATCAATGGTGAATTCCTGGGTGCGCGTAGCCTTGCCGCGCAGGCCCACCTCGCCCAGTTTCTGGCCATCCAGCTTGAGTTCCAGCGTCGACTCCACCGGCGCCGCGTCCCCACCCGCCTTCGCGATGAATTCGATGTTGTAATCGAAGGTGTCCTTGGGAATGCCACTCCCAAGATCAATGACCGCCTGGAAACGGTTGGCGTTGGCAGTGCCGATTTCCAGATCAATTTCCGTGTCGTTCAGGATTCTAAGAACACGTGTGGTTCCTTCTCTGGTGTTGGAGAATGTAAGCACGCCATCGTCAGCGTCCCGATCTCCGATGTCTGCCAGATAGCTCATCTCGACGTCGGCCTGCGCAAGCGTGGTGGTCAGGTCGGCGGCGTATTGCGTAAATTTCAGCGTGGTTCCCATCAGCCACTGGTCGTAGATGAAATTCTGCGCCGTGTAAGGCGTCGGACCCGTGAAGACTTTGTTCAGGTCCAGTTCTGCCTTGAACGTAAAGGTTCGCGAACTGAACGGGTTCAGCGCCGCAATGCCGCTGAGCACAACGTCATTGCCGTCGTTGTAGGCTGTCTCGACCCCTGCCGCGTCCACACCCACCAGAAAGAAATTTCCTTCAAGCTCCGCCTTCAAGAACATCATGTCGGCAGTAGTATTTTCGATTGTCACGCTGTGAATGTTCTTGCCCGCCTGGAATACCTTGTCGTAGGTCGGATTGGCGGCAGGATCGGTGTCGTCCAGGAAAAGCACGGTACGATCGTTGGCGACGCCGCTGGTCTCCGTCACCGTCAGGCCTTCGAATCGGATTTCGTCGAGGCGAACGGATTCGGCCCCCGAAAGAACCGCCTCGAACTGGAGGTTCACCACCTTTCCATGCATCGCGGTCGGCACGGCCAGCCGGAAATCCACCCAGCCGTCGGAAGGAAGAGTGGACAGATCAATATCCTTGATGTCTACGATCGGGCCCAAGACAATGCTTCCCGGCGGATTGGCAGTGCCAAAACCATCGACCAGCGCCCGGACATGCAATACGCCCGTCGCGTCACCAGCGCGCAGCCGGAAATTGAGCGAGGAAACCCCCTCTGGCACATACAACGCGCTGTGGGTGAGCTGGTTGCTGGCACCTGCCGGATCGCTATTGTCCAACTGGTATGACCAGTTCGCGAAATGTTCCTGGATGAGCTGAACCATCGCCATCGCGAACAGCGGCACGCTGCCGTTAACCAGGCCGGGTGTCAGGTCGGGCTCGATTTCCTTGAGTACCTTGTGCAAGGCCGTGAGCGAACCGGGCGTTGTCAATCCGGCAACCACCTTGTTGAGATCGACGTCAGCCACCAGTTCAGGAGGGCTGCCCTCGTATAACAAGAACCCCATCGCGTCGGCAACAAACCGGGTGTAACTTGCGGTCGGGTTGGCTCCCTTGAAATTCGCGTCCGCGAGTATTGACGGATAGGCTTTAAAAAACTCGCGGGCGTAGGCGCTGACGGCATTGGTCACTCTGGCGATGTCGGCAGTTATCGCGGCGCCTCCCCCGCTGGCCATCGCCCGCGCCAGACGATCGCGCAATTCGCCAAGGCCGGCGCTCCGGAATTCGGGGATGAGCTGGGTGGCCTGAAACCGATCCTGGGCGAAATCCGCGGTTGACCAGCCCGGCAAGTCAAACCACGGGTCCAAGTCCGCGTCGGGACCCGTCGGCATGAATCGCCCGAGGATCGGTCGCAGGCTTGCCTGGAAGTTGCCGTTGAATATCGTCGGCACTGGGCCATCCCATCCCCCGAACGCGGTGTTGTCCTTTGACGTGTTGGTGCGCGTGAACCCGGGCGCGGTCAGAAACGCGCTCGATGACCCACCTCCCGCCGGTGCGTAGTACCAGCCCTGACCGATGCCCTCCCACGGCGCGGTGTCGTTCGCGGGATTAAAAGAACCCAGGCTGATCGGGTCATTCACATCCCATACTGGCACGTTGCCGGAAAAATTGAGTCCGGATGCGCCACCCGTCGGCTCCATGTCGCGGGCGCGGTACCAGGGTGTACTGGAGTACCCGCCGAGGTAGGCGTTGAAGGCATCCCACTGCGGAGTTCCCTCTGGCAGTAGCCGCGTTTTCACCTGGTAGCCGGCGTCGAACGGCGAACGCCAGACCAAATCGCTGGAGAAATTCGCGAACGGATCGAGCGCGAAATTTTCCATTCCCAAGTCCTGCGTTCCGACATACCAGCTCAAGGTGCGGAACCAGTCGGAGGACGTCCCGGGAATTACGCCGTTGGACCCGAATCCGGCGCGATTGGCGAGATTCAATTCAAGATCGGACTCCGGAAGCGAGGTGGCTCCGGGTCGACCGCCATAATAGTTATCGTGAAACAGGATGTTCGACCAGGTCCTCACGGCCGGATCGCGCAAGTCTCCATACGGAACATAGAGTTCTCCCGTTGCCGCGTTGTATTCGACCAGCGCCTGAACATATCCATCGAACAGGTTCCCCACTGCCGGGCTGACGGTGCTCAAGGTATCGAGCGTGTCCTCGATATTAACCGTTTGCGGTGACCCGGAATCGAGTGTCGTGAGCTTGATCTGCGCAACGGCGCCGGAAGTGCCCGGCGGGAAGTACTTTCCGAGCCGCTGGATCACTTCGGAGGCAACAGCGGCGCCGCGGGAGAATCCGACAAAGTGCCAATTCGACTGTTTGAATGCCGCACCGTACGCAGGATCCTTCAGCAACGCGACAATGGATGCAAAAATTCTGTCGGCCGCGGCCTCCGCAAATCCCGAATCGCTGATGACAGCCTCGTTGCCCCAATCCGGCAGGAGGACAATGGATCCTCCTTTGGCTGCATCGTAGGGAGTAGGCTGGGATGCCGCTGGCCCCCCGGCAATAACCCAATCTTCTGAACCCTCCTGGCTGAGGATCAGGCCTGAAGAAGCTTCGGCGATGCGATCGGCAAATTCCCGCATACGATTGCCATTCACACCGGTGCGAGTCTCCGCGACCAGCGACGTGTAAGGCAGATCGAATCCATCGATCAGCACTTCGACGCTGGCGTAATGGGTTGCCGGAACCTGGTCCACCTCGAAGGATCTCACCTCCCTGAACACACGACCGTCGGCGGTTTTCGCTTCCACGCCCCACCAGTACACGTTCTCCCGGGTCAACACGAGTTCATCGGGCAGTTGGAAGGTCTGTGTCGCGCCAGCGGTACCCGCAGCGAACTCCTTGGTCAGTATGCGATGCGCGAAACCGTCCGTGCCCGGAACAGCACTTGGTACGGTTTTCGGGAAAAGCGCCTCGCGCGAGGTACTGACGTACAAGGTCGTCGGGGTGTCGTTTGTATTAACGGACCAGGTGAACGTCGGCTTGTTTGACGATTCGAGGGCGTTAGGCGCCGGTCCGAGCAGCTTCACCACCTGGTTCTGCGCGGCCATCCCGCGGAACAGAATCCCTGCGTCGATCGGTGCGCGCGCCGGATCGAAATTCGCGAACACCTTGACCTGCGCGTTCAACGGCAGCCGGTAATCGGCCTTGATGTCGATCAGGCTGTTGCCGGTCTGCAAAAGCTCCCCGCTGGGGGCGCGATAAAGAATCGCCCCGAAACCATTGGTGAGCGGCAGGCCGGTCGCGGCATCGATAATCGGCAGACCGGCCGCCGGATTCAGTGAGAAATAGACCGGCCCGGCGGCATCGAAAATATAATTATTGATGGCATGGGTTTCGGAAATACGCGGGCGCGGCGGCGCACCCGGCGGTACCGCGGGCAATGGCAGCGCCAGTGTGTCCTCCACCTGTTTGATCAGTGCGTCAACGTCATACGCCTGTGCCTGCGTGATACCGCCGTAGGCAACCCAGAGCGTCTTGCCGTCGTTGGACAGCACCAGATTGTCCGGGAACGAATATGGCAGCATGCGCGTTGCCGCCACCAATCCTTTCGGTCCGGACATGCCTGCGTGAATGCCGAAGGGATCGCGAATGATCCCGACGTTGCCTCCCGCCGGATTGGTCTTCGACAAGTCCGGATCCCGCGACGGCACACCCTGGATGTATTTGTTGAAGGCACTCACGAACGCATACTTGAGGTCCTTGGTGATAACGACCGCCTGCGCGTTGTTCACATCGAGCGCATCCACTGCCGAACCCAGTGTCAGCGGAATGAAATCCGGCAGGTCCCAGGCGCGGCTACCCGCGCTGCGCTGAAGGAGACCTACACCACCCATGCGATTGCCGCCCGTCGGCGACTTGTCGCCGTCGAAGCCGCGCATGGTGAAGATGAGCCGATCTTTATCCGAAGTGGTGGAGATGTTGTAAGGCTCGGGCCCCACTTGCAACACCTGTTCAATCGCCAAGTTGAAATTGCTCGCGGCCAACTGCTGGCGCATATTGCGCACATCGCTGAAGATGATCCTGCCCGGGGGCTCAAGAGTGTTCCGCACCGCTCCTGGTTCCCACACACCCGGTGCTGTCAGCAACAACTGGCCATCTGTGCCCATGGTCATGCCGCGCAGTCCGATCGGTGCCATCTTGGTGCTACCAAGCATTATCTGCAAGGAACCCAGATACTTGTGATAAGTCTCCGACGAGGGGTCGATGTCGATCACATGAATGCGGCCGCCGGTGTTGGGAATTCCGGGTCCGGGTTCGTAACCTTCGTCACCCACAAAGGCAAGGCCCTGCGACTCGTCCAGCGCTAACCAGAACGGACGCGCATCGGCGGGCACCGAAATGAATTGCACGCCCTGTGTCGCAGCTTGCCCCGGCACATCCGGGACCGCATCAATCTGCTGCAAGGTCAACGCATCAATCACCGCCAGGCCCACACCCTCCCCTGTTCCGGGCCTACCGCGCAGGGTTACGTAGGCGCGAGTGTTGTCGCCAGTTGCTGCCACCGCACGCGGCACATTATTGACCGCCCCGCTATCGAACCTGAACGTCGGGTTGCCGTTAGCGTCGAGCACCGGATTGCCGGACGAATCCAGCACCGCCACACGACTCTGCGGATCGCCAACACCGATGCGCGCCACCAGTTCGTTGGCGAGATAGCCCGATCCGTCCTCTTGTGCGATCGCGAGCACCTTGTCTCCGCCACCCACGGCTCCAAAGATGTACCGCGCCTCCGGATCAAGCCGGATCGGTTCGCTGGACTCCGCGACGAAAGGCAACCATACCGGTGTGCCGTCGAAATCGGTCACCAGTTTGTAGCCGATCCGCTTGACCTCGAAGGTCACCGTACCGAGCGCCACGCTCTGCGGCACCCGGGCCTTCAGTGTGTCGCCGGACGAGCCACCGATTGCATCCAAGACAGGCGCCGTGGCCACGATCTTTCCTTCCGACCGGAAAACGACCGAAAGGTCTTGCTTGTCGGTCCCCAATTGCCGACCGGCAATCTGGGGAGCCGCAGCCGGTGCATACAGGAATTTCTGACCGCGAAGCGTAAGTATCGGCTCCGGACCCAAGCCCACATTCTCGAACTTGACCTCGGCCGCCGGCTCTCCGGACACCGGAAGGATCTGCGGTCGCGTGCTGTCAGGATCGTACGACCCAATGATGTTGGCACTTACCAGGAGATTCGTGCCCTCGCGAACATCAACACCCTGCGGCGTCGATTTATAGACCTTGCCATCCGGCGTGAGCGCGGTGACAGTGACAAATTGTGGTGCAACAGGCATCGAAAGGACGTAGGTCGCGGCGGCAGTCGCCGCTGCGTAAATGAAGGTTCCGAAGACAGGGGACATCGACATCAACGGCCGCAATGCCTGAGCGGCAGCGAACAACCCAAAACTCAACTCCGCGAGGTCTTCCAGAGTGATATTGGCCCGGACGATGGCGCCCGGGGTCAAACCCAACACCGCGTAGTCCCCACTGCCTATCGCGCCCGCATAAGGCGGCGATGAGGTTCGCGCGATGCCATCCGCGCCCACCACGCCGCTTTCGGTCTCCAGCCAGCCTCGGGTCACGCTGCCATCCGGATTCGGAACATCAATCACCCGGTAGAACACCACTTGCGTGCCGGCGGCGAGAGTGGGTGTCGAGATGGCCAATTGCGCCGGCACTGCCATGCTCTTGCCTTCGAGATCGAGGTGGAATGCCGCCCCGAAATTCCACCCCAAGTTTGCCGGCAGCATCGGCAGGCCAAACGTGGCTGGGTCCGCCTGCGTTATGGAGACTTGCGTTGGGGTGTCGAAGGCGCCGGGTGCCACGGCGACCAGTAATCCGCCGTCGCCCTGAACCACGCCGCCTTCGCTGCCAATGGAAACCGTACCCGTGCGCGGCGCATCCACCTTCACCGCGATGCGCGACTCCAGCATCTTGTGGATGACGGTAACAATCGCCTCGCCCGGCGCGCGCCCGAGAATGCGTCCGTCGGCAGTGATTTCGATGAAATCGGAATTGCTGGCGAAATACCGGGTGCCGGATGTCGCAGACGCCACATCCTTGCCCAAGGCCGACAGTACGATATTGCGCTCGCCGCCGTTCGGCACCACCGTCACCGCACCGGGGTAAACATCCAGTCCCGACAAGGCAAGCGCGGTATCGCTCAGAGTCGCCGGCTTACCGACCAGAAAGGCAGTGGCGGCCAGAATGTTGCCACGGGTCGCCACCAGTGCGCCCTCGCCACGCGCCAGGCCCGCGACCCGGCCGTTCGTACCCACGCGGCCCGAATCTGGGTTAGTGGACGAGAACGTAAGATACGACGCGGGCAGCAACACATCCTGCTGATCCGCAAAATCGCCGATCAGTTCAAGTTGCAGGCTGCCACCGATGCCGATGCGCGGTTCACGTGCCACGAAGTCGAGACTGGTGAGCGGGGCATTGCTTACCGTGACCGACACCGTTCCAGGCGCGGACAGCGTGTACCCGTCATCGGCCTGCACGACAAAACTCGCCGCCCCCGAGAATCCGTCGTTCGGCCGGAACAGCACACGTGTGCCGTCGCCCGACAGTCGCGCAATTCCGTGTTCGGCCGACAGGATGCGGAAGCTGAGTGCATCTCCCTCGGGATCTGTCAGGAAGGAAGAAACATTGATGACTGTTTCAAGCTCGACGTGCGTGAAGCCGGAGCCGGCGCCGATGCTTGGCCCAAGGTTCGGCGAAAAGCCGAGATTCGCGAACAGCAACTGGCTGTCGCCGGCATCGACATCGCCATCGCGGTCGAGATCCGCGGCGGCCACGTAGCTGGCCTGGCCGACCGTGGATCCGCGCGCCGCCGACAGCGCAGCCGCATCGATCCCATCGACGCGCGAATCCGCATTGACGTCGCCCGCTGCGAACAGATTGAACGTGTAGGCGCCGCTTCCGGCACCGGCGATGCGCAGCGTGTGAAGCGCGGCGGCGTCGATCCTGTACATGGCGAAGGCAGTCTGACCTTGCACGCGCGTGACCACCGGATTCAAGCCTTCGATGACCGGCAGCGCGGGGGTCAATCCCGATCCCGGATCGCCACTCACCGTCACGCCCAGCAGGAATGCACCTCCCTGCGGTAGATTCACTTCACTGGGCCGCACTGCCAGCGAGTACAAGTCCTCCACGCCGGCACCCAGAGTGCCGGCAAAAGGCCGCGACAGATAACTCAGCGCGGCGCCAAGATCGGCAGTGATCGTCCGAGTGGTCACGGTCGTGCCGTAGGCTATGGATTGTCCACCGGCAGGCCCACTCGCCAGTGTGAGCCGGTGCCGCGCAGGGTCCGCGTAACCGTAGCGTTCCGAGGTCCCGGCCGAGAGATTTCGCGCGGAATTCAGGTTGCCGCTGTCGTCGTAACCATAGCCGAAGGATCGTCCGTCCGGCGCGGTTACGCCCTTAATACGGCCCTGCGCGTCGTTGGAAAACACAATGCCTTCGTTGCCGGGACCGACGATGCCGCTGTCGCCCACCAGCAGCCTGACTCCGTCCGAGTAAATAACGGATGTCAGTCCGTCGGCGGCGTTGATCGCCCAGCGGGTACCGGCCGTATCGATCAAAGTGTACTGCGCACGCTCGCCGAATAGCGATGCCGGGTTGTAGGCGCTGCCATCGTCCAGCGAATAAAACTTGCCGGCCGCGCGTTGCAGCGGCATGGACGCCGACTCGAGTTTCCAGGTCACGCCGGCATCCGGCACCCACTCGGGCAGGAAATAACTGAATCCCTGGCCGGTAATCTGCCGTGGCGCGAACGTGAACCCGGCCCGCCCGCCGTCAGGCGTGTCCAGGATGACGCGCGAACCTTGGCGCAGAGGGTTATAGACGCCGGACGCCTCCGATCCGGTGCGCGGCACGTCGGTGCCAACGCGCAAGTCACGCCAGACCAGCTCCCATCCGGCGCCGAAGCTGCCCTCCGAGAAGGCGTTGAAGGAGTCGTAACGGCGAATGAAGTCCAGCGTCTTGCCGCCCAGGGTGGCCGTGAAGTCCGTGCTCGTGCGCAGATAACGGCCGGTGCTGGTGGCAGCGGCCAGTTCGAATTCGGTGATGGCTTCGCCGCTTCTTCCGGCGATGTCGGTCGCCGTCAGGCGCAGCTGATAAAAGCCCTGATCGAAGCGCGTCGGGTCGAGTGTGGCGAGCGTGCCGCTGATCGCGCCGCTACCCGAGGCCAGAGTCTCGAAGCGCTCGCTGCCGGCGGGCGCGATGTCAAGTGTCCAGCGCTCCAGATTGCCGTCCACCACGCTGCCAGTCACCGCGATGGGAGTGGTGATCCGCTGCCCGCCGAGCGCAAGGTCGAGGTTGACGGCGGGCGCGCTCTGGTCGAGCGGGTCACGCACGCGCAAATTTTCGGTCGTGGTGGTCGTGTAGCCGTCCAGATCGGTCGCGGTGGCGACCAGTTTGTAAATGCCGCTCGCCGGCGCGGTAAAGAATGCACGGTTAGTGGCATCCAAAACAAGGGGCGCGCCGTTGATCGTAAGCGTGCGCCCCGCGACGGCGGAGAATGCGTCGGCGAGCACATTGATCGCCACCGGCTGTCCCGGCACCGAGGGGAAACTCGGCGTCAACACAATCGACACCTGCGGGCCGATCGCCTGCGGGTTGACCCGTAGCGCCAGTCCGCGTTCGACGACGTCCTTGCCGTCGGTGGCACTGATTGCAATTAGATAGTCGCCGACCTGACCCGGTCCGGGCGCCCAGCGGAACTGGCCCGTCACCGGATTGAAGTTCGCTCCCTGTGGAAGATTGCGGGCCGCGAGTTGCAGGATTTCGCCACTGTCCGGGTCGTTGGTCGAGACGGAGAACTGCAACGTATCCCCCAGCGCCACCTGATGATTGGTGAAGGCGAGCACCGGTAGGCGGTTGACGTCGGCGACACTCACCTTCACGTTGACGCTGTCCTGCGCGCCCGAGGCGTCACGAGTGATGAATCCCAGTGTGTACTCGCCGGCCTGGTCGTAGCCGGGAATCCAGGTGAAGCGGCCGTTTGATACGTCGAATTCGGCGCCCTGCGGCAAATTACCGATCGGTGCGTAGGTCAGCGCGTCACCATCCGGGTCGGTTGCCACAAGAGAGAATTGCAAGAGCCGCTGTTCCTGCGTGCCCAGCGGCGGCATGGTTGCAAGCAACGGTGCCTGGTTGGTCGGCGTGACGGTGACGCGGATCGTTTCGTTGCTACTTGCCGCGCCATCGGACACCGTCAACCGGACATTACTGTAAGTGCCCGCCGAGAAGAAATTCGTCTGCCAGCGCAGGCGGCCGGCCACCGTGTCCAGCACCGCGCCCGGCGGCAGGTTGGCGGCGCTCCAGGTCAGCACGTCGCCGTCAGCATCGGTGGCGGCGAGTTGAATGTCGAGCAGTGCGTTTTCCGCGACCGTCCGGTCTCCCACCGGGAGCAGGATCGGTGCGGCATTGGATACACGTGCAATCAGATCGAACGAACGCGTGTCACTGCCGCCCTGGGCATCCGTCACCGTGACACTCACGCTGCGGGTGCCGGCGTCGGCCGCGGTCGGCGTCCAGGTGAAAATCGCCGTGCCATACACCACGCCGGGTACCAGCGTCGCTCCGGCCGGAAGGTTCTGCGTGCTGAATTGCAACGCATCCTGATCCTGGTCGCTCGCCTGTATCGTGAACTGCAGCGACTGCCCGATCACCGCCACCTTGGGTCCGACTGGATTCAGGAGCGGAGGCTCGGCATTCGACGTTACCTTGACCACGAAGGTACGGCTCGCCGAGAGCACGGCCTTCTCCCCGCCGCCATCGCCGTCGTCGCGCGCTATGAGCGTAACGATGTAGTCGCCCCGATCGCGATCCAGCGGTGCCACGCGCAGCACGCCGGTGCCGTTTCCGGTGGGCCGGAAGTCGAATAAGGGTGGCCGTCCATCCTCGCGCAGCGGCAGGCCGTTGAACGCCACGTCCTGTAACAGGCCTCTGAGGGTTACATCGAACTTGATGTCGAGAACATTGCCATCGGCATCGGTGACACTGATCGGAATGTCAAGAACCCGGCCTTTCGCCACCTCGATGTTGTTGAGTTCCGGCGCGACCGGCGGACGGTTCGCGTTGCGCACCACGATCGGCACGCTGACCGTGCTGCTCAAGGGCAGCCCGGTTCCATCCCCGGTATCGGTTGCGGTGAAGCTCAGAGTGAAGTTTCCGGCCTGGGTAAAACTTGGCGTCCAGGTGAACATCGCGGTGTCGGCATCGAACACCGCGCCTTGCGGTAGGCCAAGCACCGTGTAGTTCACGGTCGGGTCGGAGCCCTGCAGCGGGGTCAATTCACCACTATCTGTGATCCGATCCGGTGCGATGAAGTCCGGATTGTCCGGATCGAAGGCGAAGGTGCTGAAGGTGATGGTCTCGCCTTCCAGGATATTGAGTCCCGCGTAGGAGGACACGAACACCGGCGCCGCGTTGGCGTTGATGACGTTCAGATGCACCAGCCGTTCGCCGTAGGACTTTCCATCACTTGCCCGGAAGTGAATCGCAAAATCGCCAGCCAGATCGAATGGTGGTGTCCATTCGAAAACGCCGGTGTTCGGGTTGAGCGACGCGCCGGCTGGCATGTCCGGGCTGGCAAAAACGATCTCATCGCCATCGACATCTTCGGCGCGCAACTGGAAGCGGATCGGATCACCCTGCCGCACCGTGCGGTCGGGAATGCCGAGCAGCACCGGCGCGGCATTGACCTGCTCGACGATGAATGTCACGGCATGTGTCACGAAATGCGTGCCGTCGGAAACCGAGAACCGCACGTCCCGATACTCACCCGCATCGGCAAAACTAGGGGTCCATTCAAACACTGCCCGCTGGCTGTCGAACCGCGCACCGGGCGGTAGATTGTCCGCAAGGAAGGACAGAGCCTGCCCATCCGGTTCGAATGCGCCGAGCGCCAGACTGAGCGCCTGGCCTTCGCGCATCCGAATGGTCGGCGGCAGATCGATGGTCGGTGCCCGGTCGCCGCCCGCGACTTCGATCATGAAGGCCTGGGTGGCGAACCCGCCGCGTGTGTCGTAGGCGCGCAGCACGATCGATTGTTCCGCCTTGCTGACGGACGTGGGAGACCAGGTCAACAATCCAGTCGCCGAATTCAGCGTGCTTCCCTGCGGGCCATCGAGAAGCACATAGGTCACGGCGCTGCCGTCGGGGTCCGTGGCTGCAGCCTGATACTGGTAGGCGCTACCAGCCGCTGTGCTGGTCACGGGTACGGAACTGAAGACCGGCGCTGTGTTTGGGTAGGCCATCGCATAGACACCGTTGCCCAGCGTGACATGCTGCCCCTGCGGGTTGGTCAGGGTCACGGTGCGCACCAGCGTCGAAGCGCCCGGCCGGAACACGCCATTCGGCATGCCGGCGCCGATGTCCAGCATCCACAAGCCATCGTCGCGCAGCGGCGCGCCGACCGCCGTGCCCTGGAAGTACTTCGACGGATCGAGCACGAGCAGCACCGGCACGCGCAGGTCGTAGTCGGTCTTGTTGGTCACCTGCACGTCGAAGGACACCGTGCCGG
>JBJXFN010000053.1:0-13724 GCA_046155535.1 Burkholderiales bacterium | reverse complement strand
GGCATCTGATCGGCCTGGAAGTCGGCATCTCGGTCGCATCGGTAGGCCTGCGCGGCGAGTCGACCGGCAGCCCGACAGGATTCCGTGCGGACGTGGTGGCCACCGCCAAGCGCGACCTCAAAGCGGGCGAAATCCTCGACGGCGAAGGCGGCTACACCGTGTACGGCAAACTATTGCCTGCCGAAGCTTCGCTCAAGATCGGCGCCTTGTCGCTCGGACTGGCACACGACGTCAAACTGGTGAGACCCGTTTCCGCCGGGCAGACGGTGCGCTGGACCGATGTGGTGGTGGACGAATCGAGTTACGCGGTAAAACTTCGCCGGGAGATGGAAAGACTCTTTTCCCCGAAAAACGAGCTGGCTGAGGTCGTTTGAGTTTTCCCGCTCACCGAGGGGCGGCGCTGATCACGAGTGCATCGGATCGAGGAATCCCTGGCGGAGATATATCAGCCGCGCGCTGGCAGCTAAGGCGCGCAGGTCGCTGTTTGTCACCCCAGATTGACGCTATCAATATTTCGCAAGACGAGAACAAACGAAATGGTTGGAAATCGGCTAACGATGTACTACAGCAGTTTTTTCACCTTTTTCCTTGACGCCATGCGTCGAGAGAATCTCTTCTCCATACTTGTGTCATTTCCAAACGCTTGCGCGAATTCGATTCCGCAATGAGATTTTGATTCGTCTTTCGGGCGCTGCTTATACGCTGGGATCCAGCCGCTTTCGATCTCAAATATCCAAGATTTCGTTAATCTGTCGAACCTTATTGAAACGCCAGCGATCTGCCCCGAATCGCTGCATTCCTTGACCTTATGTATCGTTACTGCGACCGGACCGTCATTGACCCCGAAGACATCTTTGTAGTACTTCGCGACGGTTCTTGTGGAGTCAACACTTAGTGCGTTCACGGAGAGATACTTTTCCCGCTCTTCTAATCTGTTTGTATTTCTTTCATATGCCGCGCTTGAAGGGCGCCCGCCCTTCATCACATAGTCCGGATGAATGTATCGCATCAATTCGGAATCATTGAAAAAGATATTCTCCTTCACACGACTCCTTCAACAAATCAATCCGGGCTCCACCGCAAAGCGGCGCCATTCCGGTGAGACTTACAAATAGAAATTAGATCCTTCAACCTCGCCTTCCCCTCAAATGTGGTGCGCGTTCCATCACGAATGGCGAAAAAATTGTCATCCTTACCATCAACCGCAAATTCGACTTCAAAAAATCTAGTGGAACTTTTGAACCATTCAGCCTGCACATTTCCGCGCGACGTCAACACCAGCTCTGGTTCAACTCCGAGCGACGAGATCTCGCTCCAAAAACTCAGGAACCTGTTAAGCGACAGCGGCGACATTTGTCGGGACCCTCCTCCGTTCCATTGATCCTTGAAATTCGCCAGTCGGGCTATCCTCAAAAACAGCTCCTCAGATATTCCGCTACGAAAAATTGCAGCCCAATTCTCCGCCAGGGCAGGAGCAAGAGATATGGTCGTTTCGAATGTGTAATCTGATATCGCCCTCGCTTGAGCTTCAAACTGAATATTGCTCCAATCATATTCACCGGTCGAATTCGCCGCTCGTGGACCCCAGTCGAAAGCGCCCATCCCGGTCGGTTCAGAAGTCGAGCTACCGCCATGGAAGTGCATTGAGGGATAAATTTCGTCAAACATTCGAGCTTGTGCCGCAGGCAACCCTAAATAAGTTTCGTCATCTAGCTCACCAAAACCGCCCCCGAATTGGTGCAATGAAATAGTGGACGTGCCGCCAATGCGGCGGAACCATCGATGTGCCTGCTCAGAGACATGCGACGAGAAATTAAACTCAGACATGTTCGGCACCACGAAACTTCTGCATTAACTCGGGTCGAACAAAACTCTTGAAAAAAGCGCTTGTTATCTCGTGAGCAGCGTCAAGCCAAGACCTCACGTACTTTGTTTGTTCTGATGGCGTCTTTTCCACGTAGAAAGGTTGCTCGCTGCTGCTTACCACTTTCGTTTGTAGTCGGACGACCGGTACGGTGTCCTTCTCGCCCGTTCCTACAGTAACGTGAAATTTCCCGCCTTGAGGTAGTTGTGTATCAAATACCAGGGAGACCTGACCGTTTGAGACATTTTGGCCCAGCAATGATGCGAGTCCGTTGCTAGTCGCGTCGCACTCGACCTTGAACGTCGTTTGGTTTATCAAGAACGCCAAGAAGTCATTCCGTTTCCCTGACTCATATTCGAACGTGTCTATGTATCGAAGCTCTAGATGGCGCGGCCTTACCTTGACTTTCTCCATCACGGGGTACGATTCAATCATGCACTTTATGCCTCGAAGACAAAAATCTCTATACGTTTTCCATTCGTACATTGACGATTCGTTCGCAGCAAAAATTCCGGGACCAATTTGGAAAAGTGGAAAAATTTGACCTTTTGCCTTATAGAACCTTCGATCAACGCCGTATCCTTGCGGAAACGGGCCCTTGGCGACCTTCTCCAAATGGACAAAGCCAAGTGCAGAAACCTCCCCTTCGAATTTGTCCGCGAAAACTTGATACCCCGGGTCACCTCGAAAATGCTCTGGTAAATGCACATTTTCTGTCAAAGGCCAACGATATTCGAAAATTACTTCTGATAGTGGAGCATTTGGAAGATTGGACTTAATCAACGCATTCCGCTTGCTATTCCTAACAGAATTTCTTTTCGTTCTGGGAGCATTCATAAGTCAGTGAAGACCATGTCATAGTTGATTTACACGGGTGAAACGCATTGCAACTATAACGAACTTCATGATTCCGTCCTAGTTCGATGAAGCGCGCCGAAATTCCATGAGATATGAGCACCCACTGATTGCCCTGCTGCCGTACCACGACGTCATCTGGCCATCGATGAGCGAGACTCTGGCCGGGGAGGCGCTCTGCGTTGAAGCGCCCAAAAAAAGACTCCGGACCTCCTCGGCGTGTTTCTCTCGGAACGCGTAGGGCTCCGAAGACAACAGCACCTTGTCCACACCCGATAACAGTGCCGGCGTAAGTTCGATTTTCGGGTAGCGATCCACGCTGTCGATCTCCAGCGTGTCCCAGCCCACCGCCGCGAGCGTGCGCGAGATGTAAGTGTCACGCGACACGGTCATCCAGGGATCTTTCCAGATCAGGTACAGCACGCGTTCGCGGGGAAGGGGCGCGCAGGCGCTCACCGCGGCATCGTAGGCCGCCTGGAACCCGGCGCACAATTCCTCGGCACGTTGCCCGCATCCGAAAATGCCCCCAAGCAGCCGGTAAAGCGGCAGGTTATCGAGGGGCGCCAGCGGATGGGTGACGACCACGTTCGGGATGAATTCGGCCAGCGAGGCCACGGCAGGCTTTCTGTTCTCGTCGATGTTGACGATCAGATGCGTCGGCGCGAGGTCGCGAATTTTCGCAATGTCCACATCCTTGGTGCCGCCGACTTTCGGCACTGACTTCACCTGCTCGCGCGGGTGAATGCAGAACCCGGTACGGCCCACCACGCGATCGCCCAACCCCAGGTCGAACAACAATTCGGTGATGCTCGGCACCAGGCAAACGATGCGCGCGCTGGCCTCGGCCGGGCGATGGGCGCGTCCCGCCGCGTCGAAGAAAATGGGCACCTCCTGATTCAATTCAGCGACCGGAACGGAACCACGGAGCACACGGAGCACACGGAGGAATTATGCAACATATTACTCATGATTCGCCCAAGCTCGCGACATAGACGCTACCGTATTGCATATGTGTAGAATTTCTCCGTGTGCTCCGTGCTCTCCGTGGTTCAAACATTTTTGAACTTCAACGTTTTGTCGCACGTTTCTTTTTCGATTCGGCTCCCGACTTCGCCGGCTTTGCGACGGCCGGCAGCGGCACCAGGCTTTGCTTGAGGGTGCGCAGCACGAAACTCGACTTGCTGTGGCGGATGCCGGGGATCTTGTACAAACGATCGCGCAGCAGGCGCTCGTAGTCGCGGGTATCGCGCACGGCAATTCGGATGGTGTAGTCGTAGTCCCCGGACACCAGGAAAGCCTCCAGCACTTCCGGAATCTGTTCCAGTTCCTTGCCGAAATCGAACAAGGTCTGATCGGTGTGGCTGTCCAGCGTGAGCTGAACGATGACCGACTCCATGAAGCCAATGGCCGCCGGATCAATACGCACGGTGTAGCCCTGGATCACGCCCTCGGCCTCCATTTTCTTGATTCGATTCCAGCAGGGCGTGGTCGATAACCCGACACGATTGCTGATGTCTTGCAGGCTGGCCCGGGCATCGTCCCGCAGGACAGTCAGGATGGCAATATCCAGATTATCGATATTCATTCTGTACAATTGTGAATAATTGGAATAATTTTCCTATTTTATCCATTCCTCCCGGAAAAAAAGAAGCCTTTTCTGTCGCCGCTTGTCTAGCATGTCGCCATGAACGATTCAGGCTTCCCGGCCCCTTTGGCCAGACCGCAGGCAACGCCCTCCCCCCGCAACGGCGCACAGACGCTGATCGATACGCTGGTGGAGGCCGGGGTCGAGGTGATTTTTGGCTACCCGGGCGGCGCGGTACTGCCACTTTACGACGCGCTGCATGGCGAGAAGCGGCTGCGGCATGTGCTGGTGCGCCACGAACAGGCCGCCGTTCACGCGGCCGAAGGCTACGCGCGCACCACCGGCAAACCGGGCGTGGTCGTTGTCACCTCGGGACCGGGGATGAGCAATACCACCACTGGCCTGCTCGATGCGCTGTGCGATTCGATCCCCGTGGTCTGTATCAGCGGGCAGGTGTCCTCGGCATTGATCGGCACCAGCGCGTTTCAGGAGTGCGATGCGCTCGGGATCTCCCGCCCGGTCACCAAGTGGAATGTGCAAATTCGCGGCGCCGACCAGGTCGCCGAAGTGGTGCGCAAGGCCGTCCGGGTCGCGACCCAGGGCCGCCCCGGACCGGTGCTGATCGATTTCCCGAAAGATTTCCAGGTGGCAAAAGTCTCCCCCGCGGCACCTGCCCGGCCCGATGCGCTGACTGCCCCGGCGGAACTTCCCCGTGTGCCTCGCGGAAACCTGCGTGAAGCGGCTGCGCTGATTCGCGCCGCAAAGCGGCCTGTTTTCTACGGTGGTGGTGGCCTCATTAATTCCGGACCGGCGGCCTGCGCGAGTTTTAACCGACTGGTGCGCCGCACGGGTGCGCCCTGCACGCTGACCCTGATGGGCCTGGGCGCCTACCCGTCTTCCGACAAACAATTCCTCGGCATGCTGGGCATGCACGGCACGCTGGAAGCCAACCTCGCCATGCATCATGCCGATCTGGTGGTCTGCGTGGGTGCGCGTTTCGACGATCGCGTGACCGGAAAGCTCAGCGACTTCTGTCCCGGCGCAAAAAAAATCCACATTGATATCGATGCCTCCTCGATCAACAGGCAGGTGAAGGTCGATGTGCCGATCGTGGGCGATTGCGGGCAAATTCTCGCGGCTCTGCACGAAGAGCTGCCCCCGCACGCCTTTGCGCCAGCGCAACTGGAAGCATGGTGGTCGAGAATCGCCGTCTGGCGTGGGAAGAATTCCCTGGGATTTGCGGCGCGAACCGACTGCATCCTGCCCCAGCAGTTGATGTGCGCCGTGCAATCGGCATTGGCCGGGCACGAAGCCATCGTGAGCACCGACGTCGGCCAACACCAGATGTGGGCTGCGCAATATCTGCGATTTGAGAAGCCGCAGCGCTGGCTCACCTCCGGCGGCGCGGGGACCATGGGCTACGGCCTGCCGGCGGCCATTGGCGCCCAGATCGCGCATCCCGGCAAGACCGTGGTGTGCGTGAGCGGCGATGCTTCGGTGCTGATGAATATTCAGGAACTGTCCACCGCCGTCCAGCATCGAACACCCGTCAAGGTAGTGTTGTGCAATAACGGCTACATGGGCATGGTCCGGCAGTGGCAGGAGTTGGGATTCGACGGCCGCTACAGCCACAGCTACACCGAAGCACTGCCGGATTTTGTGGCGGTCGCCCGCGGCTTCGGCTGGTCGGCGCGCCGCGTGACGGACCCGAAGGAACTCGATGCCGCGCTCGCCGAATGCCTGGCCAGCGAGGGGCCGTTTTTCCTGGACGTCGCGGTGGCGCCCCAGGCCAATTGTTTCCCGATGATCCAATCCGGCAGCGGCCATCACGAAATCATGCTGGACGAACATACCGTCTACACGGAATCGCAGTAAGCGTTTCCCGGATGCGCCCAAAGGCTTATCGGCCCGCGGGCGCCAACAACGAGCGCCGCCTCATCCGGGCGGCCGTCTCTTGAAGGAGCAGTGCATGCAACAAGTGACACTGGAAGATAAGTACCTGAGCGACCAAGGTCGCATTTACCTCACCGGCATCCAGGCCCTGGTGCGTCTCGCGCTGGTCCAGCGCCGGCGGGATCTGGCGGCGGGGCTCAATACAGGGGGATTTATCTCCGGCTACCGCGGCTCCCCGCTCGGCGGCCTGGACGAAGCGCTGTGGAAAGCCAAGAAACATCTCCAGAATCACCACATCGTCTTTCAACCCGGCGTCAACGAAGAACTTGCCGCCACCGCCGTGTGGGGCACGCAGCAGGTCCACCTGATCGGCAAGTCTGACTATGACGGGGTGTTTTCCCTATGGTACGGCAAGGGCCCGGGCGTAGACCGTTGCGGCGACGTGTTCAAGCACATGAATTTCGCGGGGACCGCCAGACACGGCGGCGTGTTGCTGGTGGCAGGGGACGACCACGGCGCGTATTCCTCCACGCTTCCCCACCAGAGCGATCACCTGTTTTCGGCCTCGATGATTCCGGTGCTCTACCCCTGCAACGTCAACGAGTACATGGAACTCGGCCTGCACGGCTGGGCGATGTCGCGATTCTCCGGCTGCGCCGTCGGATTCAAGGCATTGGCCGACACGGTGGAATCCTCGGCGTCCATCGATGCCGACCCCTTCCGCGTGCAAACCCTGATGCCGACCGACTTTGCAATGCCGGCGGGCGGGCTGAACTGCCGGCTGTCCAACGATCCGCTCGGCGTGCAGGCCCGCAAGCAGGAAGCGTTGATGCAGGATTACAAGATTTACGCGGCGATGGCCTATGCGCGCCTGAACAAGATCAACCGCACCACCATCGATTCGCCCAACGCCAGACTGGGGATCCTCGCCTCCGGCAAATCCTACATGGACGTGCTGGAAGCGCTGGAGGAACTCGGCATCACCGAAGACAATGCGGCACAGATCGGCATCCGCCTGTTCAAGGTCGCGATGCCCTGGCCGCTGGAGCCGGACGGCGTGCGCGAATTCTCCAAGGGGCTGGAAGAAATCCTGGTGGTGGAAGAAAAACGCCAGATGGTCGAATACCAGTTGAAGGAGCAACTTTACAACTGGCATCCCGACGTGCGCCCGCGTGTCATCGGCAAATTCGACGACCAGGGAGAATGGGTGCACCCGCGCGGAGAGTGGTTGTTGCCCGCAAAAGCCGATTTTTCCATCGCGCAGATCGCGCGTGTCATTGCCGGGCGCATCGCGCGCTTCCACCAGAGCGACCTGATCAAGGCGCGGCTGACATTCCTGGAAGCGAAGGAAGCGGTGCTGAGCAAAGCGGTCAACACGCCGCCCCGTCCCGCGTGGTACTGCTCGGGCTGCCCGCACAATACCTCCACCAAGGTGCCCGAAGGCAGTCTTGCGTTGGCCGGCATCGGCTGCCACGTGATGGCCACCGCGATTTATCCCGAGCACAACAAGACCACCTGCCAGATGGGCGGAGAAGGCGCCGCCTGGATCGGCCAGTCGCACTTTTCGCAGTTGCCGCATGTATTCGCCAATCTCGGCGACGGCACCTACTTTCATTCCGGTCACCTGGCGATCCGCGCCGCGCTCGCCGCCAAGGTGAACATCACCTACAAAATTCTCTACAACGACGCGGTCGCCATGACCGGCGGGCAGCCGGTGGATGGACAGATTTCGGTCAGCCTCATCGCGCAACAGATGGCCGCCGAGGGCGTCAAGCGCATCGCGCTGGTGACCGAGGATTTGTCGCGCTATGAAGACCGCTCGCAATTGCCCGCCATGGTCACGCTCAATGACCGCAAGGACATGGACGCGGTGCAACGCGAATTGCGCGGTGTGCCGGGGGTCTCGGTGCTGATCTATGACCAGACCTGCGCGGCGGAAAAGCGCCGCCGCCGCAAGAAGGGGGAGTATCCGAAGGCGGCACGGCGGGTTTTCATCAACGAGGCGGTCTGCGAGGGATGCGGCGACTGCGGTGTGCAATCCAATTGCACCTCCATCGTGCCGGTGGAGACCGACTTCGGCCGCAAGCGCGCAATCGATCAATCCTCCTGCAACCAGGATGAATCCTGCATCAAGGGTTTCTGTCCGAGCTTTGTCACCGTCGAAGGCGGCAAGCCGAAAAAATTGCGCCCGGCCGTTCAGTCCCTGCCCGTCCAATTCGAGTCCCTTCCTGCGGTCAACGCGGCAAGACTCGGGAAAACGCCCTACAACATTCTGATCACCGGTATCGGTGGCACCGGCGTCATCACCATCGGCGCCTTGCTGGGCATGGCCGCGCATCTGGAGGGCAAAGGCACCTCCGCGCTGGACATGACGGGCATGTCGCAGAAGAACGGTTCGGTCACTTCACATGTCCGCATTGCGCGCTCCCCCGAAGATATCCGCGCGCAACGCATCGCAACCGGGGAGGCGGACCTGATTCTGGGCTGCGACATGCTCACCGCGGGCGCTCACGATGCCCTCTCCAAAACCCGTCCCGGCCGCACCGTGGCGCTCATCAATTCGCACCAGCAGGCGCCGGGCGTCTTTGCGCAGAACGCCGACTGGCAGTTCCCTGCCGATCAGATCCGGGCCCTGATCGAAGAGTCGGTGGAAGGGAATTCCTACTTCCTCGACGCCACCCGGCTCGCCACCGCGCTGCTCGGAGATTCGATCTCGACCAACCTGTTCATGCTGGGCTTTGCCTTTCAAAAAGGACTGATCCCTCTGCAAGAATCCTCCCTCCTGCAGGCGATTGCACTGAACGGCGTTGCCGTCGAAGCCAACAAGCAGGCCTTCGAGTGGGGACGGCGTGCGGCCGTCAATCTGGATCTGGTGGAAAAAATCGCCTCACCGCCAAAATCCATCGTCGTGCAAATGCCGCAAAACCTCGAATCCCTTATCCGCCGGCGCAGTGCGTTTCTTGCCGAATACCAGAACGCCGCCTACGCAACGCGCTATGAGACCCTGGTCGCGAAAGTGCGCAATGCCGAAGCAGGTCTCGGCGCGGGAGACACCTTGACCAAGGCGGTCGCCAAATACCTGTTCAAGCTGATGGCGTACAAGGACGAATACGAAGTCGCGCGGCTGTATGCCGGCACAGATTTCGAAAAACGACTGCACGACGCCTTCGAAGGTGAATTCAAGGTCCGCTACAACCTCGCCCCGCCCTTACTTGCCAGGCGCGATGCGCACGGACATCTGGTCAAGGCGCAATACGGCGCGTGGATGAAATACGCGTTCCGGCTGCTGGCAAAGTTCAAGGGCCTGCGCGGCACGCCGTTTGACGTTTTCGGCCGCACCGCGGAAAGAAAAATGGAGCGGGCCCTGATTGGCGACTACGAATCCCTGCTTGCGGAAATCGCCGCGAGTCTGTCGCCGAAAAATCACCGCACGGCGATCGAATTGGCCTCGCTGCCGGAGCGCATTCGCGGCTTCGGCCACGTCAAGGAACGCAAGATTGCCGAAGTGGCGGTCGAGCGCGAAAAACTGGTGCAACAATTCCGCACCGGGGCCGGCATCGGGCTGGCGGCCTGAAAACAAGCGGACGCCACGAAATTACGCTAACGTTGACAAATAATTGCGGGGTTACAGCCTCGGCCAGACCGGGATCTGCAGGACACCGCTGGGAGCAAAAATCATGACCGACTTGAGCCAGCAGCCCGCCGACCAGAAGGCCCGGGCTGCCAACAAAATCCGTTTCGTCACCGCGGCCAGCCTGTTCGACGGGCACGACGCCTCGATCAACATCATGCGCCGCATCCTGCAGGCAAGCGGTGTGGAAGTCATCCACCTTGGCCACAATCGTTCCGTGGACGAAGTCGTGAACGCGGCCATCCAGGAAGATGTGCAGGGAGTCGCCATTTCCTCGTACCAGGGCGGGCACGTCGAGTATTTCAAATACGTCATTGACCTTCTGCGCGAACGCGGCGGCGAACACATCAAGGTCTTCGGCGGCGGCGGTGGCGTGATCGTGCCGCATGAAATCGAAGAACTGCATGCTTACGGGGTGGCCCGCATCTATTCTCCGGAAGACGGCGCAAAGATGGGGCTGCAGGGCATGATCAGCGACATGATCCGCACTGCGGATCGTGCACTGGCCGCCGAGCTGCCTGCCAGCCTCGACGAACTTTTTCAGGGCAGGACCCAGGCGCTGGCTCGCGTCATTACCGGATTGGAAAACGCCACGCTGCCGGAGCCGATGCGCCAGAAACTGGCGAAGCGGGCGGCGCAAAGTGACACGGTGCCGGTGCTGGGCATTACCGGCACCGGTGGGTCCGGCAAGTCCTCGCTGACCGATGAATTGATTCGTCGCTTTCGCATTGACCAGAACGACTCGCTCAAGATTGCCGTCATTGCGGTCGATCCTTCGCGGCGCAAGACCGGCGGCGCGTTGCTGGGCGACCGCATCCGCATGAACGCGATCAACCATCCCAACATCAGCATGCGCTCGCTGGCCACGCGCGACGCCGGCAGCGAAATTGCCGCGTGCCTGCCGGAGGTGATCGCGGCCTGCAAGTGCGCGGGCTTTGATCTGGTCCTGGTGGAGACTTCCGGCATCGGCCAGGGGGATGCCGCCATCGTGCCGCATGTCGATTTTTCGCTGTATGTGATGACCCCGGAGTTCGGCGCCGCCAGCCAGTTGGAAAAAATCGACATGCTCGACTTTGCCGATTTTGTCGCGATCAACAAGTTCGACCGGCGCGGGGCGCAGGACGCGCTGCGCGATGTACGCAAGCAGATGCAGCGCAATCGCGGGGCCTTTACGGTCGCCACCGACGCCATGCCGGTATTCGGCACCATCGCAAGCCGGTTCAATGACGACGGCGTGACCGCTCTGTACCAGACCATCGTCGCCGAGCTGAAAACACGCGGTCTCAAGACCGTGGAGGGCAGGCTCAAGCCGGCGACAGTCAAAGCGTCCTCCGGCCAGAACGTCATTGTGCCGCCGGCACGCTCCCGCTACCTGGCGGAAATCGCGGAAACCGTGCGCGGTTATCACGCCGATGTGGCCAGGCAGACCACCACGGCGCGCGAACGCCAGCAACTGCGCGAAGCCAGACGCATGCTGGATGCGGCAAAAAAACCTTCCGCCGATCTCGATGCGCTGGTTGCGCAACGTGACAATGCGCTCAGTCCGGAGGCCAGGGCATTGCTCGAGCAATGGCCGCAGGTCAAGAAGGCCTATTCCGGTGACGAACAGGTGACCAAGGTGCGGGAGCGCGAGATTCGCACGGCGCTGAACACCACTTCGTTGTCCGGCACCAAGGTACCGAAAGTGGCCTTGCCAAAGTTCGAGGACGAAGGCGAAGTGCTCAAATGGCTGATGCGGGAAAACCTGCCCGGGTATTTTCCCTATACGGCCGGAGTGTTCCCATTCAAGCGCGAGAACGAAGATCCGACCCGCATGTTCGCCGGCGAAGGCGATCCGTTCCGCACCAATGCCCGCTTCAAGTTTCTGTCGCGCGACATGCCGGCCAAGCGTCTGTCCACCGCCTTCGACTCGGTGACGCTGTACGGATTCGACCCCCATGAGCGCCCGGACATTTACGGAAAGGTCGGCAATTCCGGCGTGTCGATTGCCACCCTGGACGACATGAAAGTGCTGTATTCCGGTTTTGACCTGTGCGACCCGGCGACCTCGGTGTCGATGACCATCAACGGGCCGGCGCCGACCATCCTGGCGATGTTTCTGAACACCGCAATCGACCAGCAGATCGAGAAGTTCGCGGTACAGCACGGCCGGCAACCGAACGAATCGGAGTTGGCCAGGCTGCGCGCCTGGGCGCAGGAGAACGTGCGCGGCACGGTGCAAGCCGACATCCTCAAGGAAGACCAGGGGCAGAACACCTGTATTTTCTCCACCGAGTTTTCGCTCAAGGTCATGGGCGACATCCAGGAGTACTTCGTGCGCAACAAGGTGCGCAACTTTTATTCGGTTTCGATTTCGGGATACCACATCGCTGAAGCAGGTGCCAATCCGATCTCGCAACTTGCTTTCACGCTGTCCAACGGCTTCACTTTTGTCGAAGCCTACCTGGCTCGCGGCATGCACATCGACGACTTTGCGCCGAACCTGTCCTTCTTCTTCTCGAACGGCATGGATCCGGAGTACACCGTGCTCGGCCGCGTTGCCCGGCGCATCTGGGCCACCACGCTGAAGAACAAATACGGTGCGAACGAGCGCAGCCAGAAGCTCAAATACCATGTGCAGACCTCGGGCCGCTCGCTGCATGCCCAGGAAATCGCCTTCAATGACATCCGCACCACCTTGCAGGCGCTGATTGCGATTTACGACAATTGCAATTCTTTACACACCAATGCCTACGACGAGGCGATCACCACGCCCACCGCGGAGTCGGTGCGACGCGCGCTCGCCATCCAGCTCGTCATCAATCGCGAATGGGGCCTGGCGAAGAACGAGAATCCGAACCAGGGCGCTTTCATCATTGACGAAATGACCGACCTGGTGGAAGAATCAGTGTTGCGCGAGTTCGAACGCATCTCCGAGCGCGGCGGCGTGCTGGGCGCCATGGAAACCGGCTACCAGCGCGGCAAAATCCAGGAAGAGTCGATGTACTACGAACACAAGAAACACGACGGTTCCTACCCAATTATCGGCGTGAACACGTTCCGCAATCCGGAAGCTGGCGAGGCCGGCGGCAGCATTCCGCTGCAGCGCTCGACAGAGGAAGAGAAACGCAATCAGATCAAGCGTCTTCGGGAATTCCAGGGGCGAAACGCCGCCGATGCTCCAGCTGCCCTGGCAAAGCTGAAACAGACCGTGATTGACGACGGCAACGTATTCGCCGAACTGGTGAACGCAGTGCGTGTCTGCTCGCTGGGGCAGATTACCGATGCCCTGTTCGAGGTCGGTGGCCAGTATCGGCGCAGCATGTAAACTCGCTTGAGCGCGGTTCCCTCGGGAAGGCCGGGGAATCGTGGGCAGGGTCGGAAAAGCGCAATGTAAATTGCGCGAATCCAAGACGTTCAGTCGATACACCGCAAACAGGGGAAATTGGGCCAAGATGTCAGAGAGTCTGAACGAACCAAGGACGCGCGTCGCCGCCGTCTACGCACTTGCCCTGATTCATGGCCTGGGCGCACTGGGCGCACCTTTCGCCGCGCACTTGCATTTCGGTCAGGAGGGCGCGAACGCGCACCAGAATTTCCATGTGGTTTGGGAGGCGTTTAAATATTTCGCGGCATCCTCGACACTATTCGTCATCGCGCTCGGGCCACTGCGCAGGGGCGAGCGATGGGCCTGGTGGGTCATGCTGGTGGGTTGCCTGTCATTGTTCGCCGGCATGTTTGTCGCCCATTTCATGTCCGGCGGTGGGCCGGCGATCGATCACTGGTCTTACGGCAGCTTCCTGATCATTTCCATGGCCGCGCTCGCGATGCTGAAGAAATCGCCTGCCCGGGCGCAATAATTGTTCCGAAGAAGCCTTAGGGCTGAATGATGAATGCAGCGCGATGCCGCTATCCGG
>JBJXFN010000049.1:0-4869 GCA_046155535.1 Burkholderiales bacterium | reverse complement strand
CGGCGAGCCACCTGGCGGCGTACAACCGGGTGGACATTGCGCTGGACACCTGGCCGTACAACGGGGCGACCACCACCTGCGAGGCCTTGTGGATGGGCGTGCCGGTGCTCTGCCTTGCCGGACCCACACATTCGGCCAGGATGGGCGCCAGCATTCTGGGTTCCGCGGGAGATTCCGAATCCTGTTTCAGCGATGCCGACCGTCTTGTCGGTTGCGCGACAAAACTGGCGAACGATCCCAGCGGACTTGGCGGCCTGCGCGGCAGATTGCGCGCCGGTTTGCGATCCTCGGCGTTGATGGACGAAGAAGCATTTGTGCGCAATTTTGAAGGCTTGTTGCGGGATGCATGGGGCAGTGCGCCCTGACCAGATGCGTTGTTCCGGTTTTACGTATCTTGGCGTGTTGATCCTGGTTGCCGTCATGGGCATGGTCTTGGCGATCACCGGACAAATCTGGAAATTCTCGGTGCAAAGCGCCAGGGAAAAGGAATTGTTGTTCATCGGCGGCGAATTCCGCGATGCCATCGCCTCGTATTATGAAAGCCCGCCGACCGGCGCAAGAAAAACATTCCCCGCCTCCCTGGCGGACTTGCTTGACGACCGGCGCCACCAATTTGTCGTCAAGCGCCACCTGCGGCGCATTTACCGCGACCCCTTCACGGGCGGCACGGAATGGGGCACGGTCAGGCTGCCTGACGACACGATCACCGGCGTGTTCAGTCTTTCGGCATTGGCCCCGCGCCAGACGGCCGGTTTTCGCGGCAACAACGAACTGTTTTCCGGTGCGCAGAAATACTCCGACTGGAAGTTCGTTCATGAGCCTCCCAAGGCACCGGCCAACGTGGCCAGGTCGCCGGTTGCCGGCATGCCGCCGCCGTCTTTGCCCGGGAACGCACCTGTTCCGGACGGCGGCCGGGAAGTTTCGACTGCCACGGCGCCCGGGCCGCCCTCGCGATGCGAGCGAATCGCGCAAACGGATGCCATCGCCTGCCAGCGTGTCGAAGACCGGTTCGGGCCGTCCTCCGGCGGGGAATGTGTGGACAGCGCCCGGGCGCGGGCTGCGGCCTGTGCCGCCGGCGAGGCACTGCCGGCATTGCTGATTCGCTACATCTGAACCACAACCTGGCCCGGCTCGTGAAACGGACCCGGGGGCCGGACTAGCCCGCCACTAGCGCGAAAGGGCCATGTGCGATGCGTCCGATGACATGTGCCATGTCATCGCGGCGCGCTAACTTGCACGTGTGCCAGCCGAGTTCTATCGGAATCGATGCACCTGAATTCAAAGCCACACCCGTTGCGAAACGGGGCCGGAAAGCTGCGGATCTCAAGCTTGACGAGACTGCCGGGCCGCTCAGTATGGGGACAAGGTTCCCGCCCGACCTCTAGTTAACGAAACAGTCATCTTCTAGGAGACTTTGAATGAAGAAGAAATTGCAACTTCTGGCAGGCGTGTTTGCGATGGCGCTGGCAGGTTCCGCGTCCGCGGCACTTGACCTGCCCAACACGAATAACGGCAGCCTCTGGCTGACGGTCTGGGATACCAGCGCTGGCGCCACCAAGTCCTATGCCCGCGATCTGGGTTTGAACCTCAACGATTTCCTGCCGAATTCGATCACCACGGCGGCAGGCGATGGTGGCGTGACCGGGACCAGGACACCGGAAGCCGGGGTATCGAACTTGTTGTTTGCCGGAGATCCGCTGTTTGCGAGCACGTTTGCCGGCATCAGCTCGTCCAACCTGGCCTGGAACGTGTACGCAGCCGACCGCTCGACGGGCGGTTCCGTGGGCTTCTCTCGCGTTGCAGTGACCGGTGCAGTTGGAACACCGATCACCAATGCCCTCAACAACAACTCCGTTGACAATGCCGGCACTCGCGGCATCACCGTTGCTACCCAGCTCAACAATGCTTGGGGTTGCAACATCAGTGCGTCCTGCGCGGTAACCGATCCGGGCGACGTCGCTTTTGGCGGCGGCTCCAACTGGGGTGATAGTCTTGGCCTCGCGTTGTCTTCGTTCGCCGGCACTTCGACCACCATCGGCAATGCGCTGGAGTTTTTCTACTTTGTGCGTTCCGTGGCATCCGCAGGGGGTACCAGCCAGTCGCAAAAGACAGTGTTTGAGAACTCGACCGGACGGGCCACCTGGACCATGGCCAGCAATGGCGATCTGGTCTACAACCTCGCAGGCACGCCGTCGGCCGTCCCGGTTCCGGCCGCAGTGTGGTTGCTCGGCTCTGGACTGTTCGGCCTGGTGGGCGTGGCCCGTCGCCGCAAGCAGCCGCTCGCCGCCTGAAGGCGCTGAGTCCAGTTCGTTTTTCCTAATTCAAAGGAACACAAATGAAACGTACAGTCATTTCGGCCGCCGTTGCGGCGGCCTTCGCAGGTCTCAGCGGTCAAGCGCTGGCCCTTGCTCCGGGAGCGTTCGACCCGGCCACGACCCTGCAGATCAATATCACCGGTGCCTCGGCGCAGCGCAACCAGTTGCTCAATGCCATGCGCCTGATCTGCGTGGCGGGCACGATGGATGAGTATCGCCAGCCCAATTCGTCCGGCGGAGCCGAACAGTTTGCCTGGTTCTGCCAACGAAACACCACTGTGATCACGGGGCTGACAACAGCCAACCTCGCGGTGTACAAGAGCGATTTCGGCGGCTCCGGTTCCGGCGTGCAGCCGGTCGCGGACAATGCAACGGCGCTGCTGCTCGACATGCAGGTTCTCGAGAACAGTCTCAGCACGGTTACCGGTCTGCCCACGCTGTGCGGGGCGAGTTCCGTCGCGGGCACTGGCAATACACTCGGGCTCATTTCCTACAGCACGCGCGTGTGTTCTTCCTCGACGATCGCCAAGCCGACCATGATCGGGTTTTCCGACGTGGAACCGGCCTTGTTCGGCGCCTCCGCGGCACAGCAGGGGAGGTTAAACATCAACGCGACAAACGCCCTGGTCTTCGGGGTGCCGGTCACGACCAACCTGCGCAATACATTGCAGGTCGCTCAGGGCTTGATTTCCGGCGCGGAAGACGAGGCGAACATGCCTTCGATCACCAAGTCGCAAGTCGCGGCCATCTACAGCGGCCAGCTTGCCGATTGGAGCAACTTCTTCGGCACCACGACCGGCACCGCGCTGAACAATCCGACCGGCGACAACCAGATTTATATCGCCCGCCGGGTGGACTCCTCCGGCACGCAGACGTCGGCCAGGGTTTTCTTCCTGAACGATCCCTGCGCGGCAGGCATGGACGACTTCGTCACCGGCAACGATACGACGGTGTGCGGAGCGGGTACGGTTGCGGTCGGCGGTAATGTGTATGAAGGCTCGGGTTCCGGGGACGTGACGTCGTGTCTGTCGAATCACTTCGACGACGGGCGCTGGGCAATTGGTGTGTTGTCGCTGGAGTTTTCGGACACCACGACCAAGTACCGCTTCATCAAAGTCGACGGCGATTCCCCCTCACTGCTCAACGTGGTCAATGGCAAGTACCAATACTGGATGGAGCCCACGATGCAGTGGCGCAAGAGCCCGTCGCCGAACCCTCTCGCCAATCCGGAATTGAACTTTGCAACCCAGTTGCGCAACAAACTGCAGGACGTCAATGTCATCCGGTCGATCAACTCGGGCTTTGCTCATGGTTGGGGGACGTCGGGTCTGCTGGCGCTGTCCTCCGGTTTGGCGGCACCTTCGTCGCCGCCGTATGCGGATGCCGACATCAACACCAATCCGGTCAACACCCATACCAAGTCACCTGCCGGAGGTGCGCCGGTAAATTGTCAGCCGCCGTTGCCCGTGTTCAGCACGGAAATCGGCAACAACTGATCATTAGCGGCCCGGCCGGGCGGCAGGATCCCGGCCATTGCAGTTGAAAAGTGTTCGGCCAATTTTCCCCGGGGACATCGTCCCCGGGGTTTTTTTTGGCATTCTGCGAGCCTGCCTTCCACTGTGGCGGGCAGCATTGGTCGGGACGTATTTATCTGTTTGTAACAATGATGCAACAAGATATCGGCCGTGCAACATGCAAAAAGAACAAGGACTTTCGGAATTTTTCTTGCCCTGGCGTTTGGAATGTCAACGCCGATGAGTCATGGACAGGAGGATGCTGGCGTGTCGATCGAGGATGTCCGGTTCGACATCTGGGAATTCCGCGTCGAAGGCAACAGCGTATTGCCCTTGATCGATGTCGAACGCGCGGTGTATCCCCATCTGGGTCCGGCAAAACGCTTTGCCGACGTGGAAACGGCTCGTGCCGCATTGGAAGAGGCCTATCGCGCGGGGGGATTTCCGGCGGTGCTGGTCACGATTCCGAGGCAGGACACGGCCGGGGGAATCGTCACGCTGAACGTCACCGAAGGCAGGCTGGAAACGATTCGGGTCGTTGGCTCAAGATACTATTCCCAGCAGCGCATCCGCGAAAAATTAAGTTCGGTGGCGCCCGGATCTGTGCCGAACTTCCCGGTGTTCCAGACCCAGCTGAATTCGGTGAATCGTTACCCTGGACGCAGGGTGTCGCCCGTGTTGCGGCCCGGCCGGGTGCCCGGCACCACCGAAATCGACCTCAGCGTGGAGGACAAACCGCCCTGGGGCGGCAGTATCGAATTGAACAACCGGTACAGCCCGAATACCACGCGAACCCGGTTCAACGCCTCCGCACGTTATGAGAACCTCTGGCAGCGCGAGCATTCGCTCTCCATCCAGTTCCAGACGGCGCCGGAAGACACCAGTGAAGCGAAAGTATTTTCGCTTTCCTATTTGATGCCTTCGGATCACTCGGACAGGCTGTATGCATTTTATGCCGTCAAGTCCGACAGCGAGGTGGCGGCGCTCTCCGATGTCACGGTGCTGGGCAAGGGAAATATTTTCGGCGCGCGCGCGATCCT
>JBJXFN010000045.1:0-3998 GCA_046155535.1 Burkholderiales bacterium | reverse complement strand
CGGATCGGACGATCGATGCCGGCGCACTGGTTGTGTGCCCGGGACTGGTCGATCTGGCGGCGCGACTGCGAGAGCCAGGCAACGAGTACAAGGCGACCCTGGAAAGTGAAATGGCGGCGGCGGTGGCCGGCGGCGTGACCTCGCTGTCTTGTCCGCCGGATACCGATCCGCCACTCGATGAGCCGGGTCTGGTGGAGATGCTAAAACACCGCGCCCGCAGTCTGAATCAGTCGCATGTGCATCCCTTGGGGGCGCTGACGCAGGGACTGAAAGGGCAGCAGATTACCGAAATGGCGGAACTGGTCGAAGCCGGATGTGTGGGATTTTCCCAGGCCGATGCGGCGCTGACCGACAACCAGGTACTGCTTCGGGCCATGCAATATGCGGCGACCTTCGGGTATCCGGTGTGGTTGCGTCCGAGTGACGCGGCACTGGCGAGAGGTGGCGTTGCCCATGACGGCCGTGTTGCCACGCGCCTCGGGCTGCCGGCAATTCCGGCAATTGCCGAAACGGTTGCCGTGTCCACCATCCTGATGCTGGCGCGTGAGACCGGCGCAACTGTTCATCTGTGCCGATTGTCCAGCGCCGAGGCGGTCGAGATCGTGCGCAAAGCCAAGTCTGGTGGTCTGAAGCTGAGCTGCGACATATCCGCCCATCACGTGCACTTAAGTGAAATGGACATCGGCTACTTCGATTCCAATTGCCATCTGGTGCCGCCGCTTCGAAGTGGTCGCGACCGCGATGCCCTGCGCCGCGGCCTGGAAGATGGCCCCATCGATGCCATCTGTTCCGATCACACACCCGTCGACGAAGACGCCCAGCAATTGCCGTTCGGAGAGTCCGAAGCGGGTGCGACCGGCCTGGAATTGCTGTTGCCGCTGGTTCTGAAGTGGGCGGACGAGGCGGCTGTGCCTTTGCCGGCCGCCTTGGCGAAAGTAACTCTGGAGCCGGCCCGAATCCTGAAGATTCCGGCAGGTCGTGTGGCGATCGGCTCAGGCGCGGACCTGTGCATTTATGATCCGAGGGCGAGTTGGAAGGTCGGCCCGGCGGCACTGAAGAGCCAGGGTAAGAACACGCCGTTTTCCGGGATCGAACTCCGGGGGCGGGTCCGATATACCATCGTGGACGGTCAGGCAGTCCACGAAACCTGAACCGCGTGTCATCCGGGCCCTCCGTGCCGTTGTTTCCAAAAACCGTCCCATTCGTCATGCATTCTCGATTTTTCCTTCCATGAGCCCTGCCAATCCGTTGCTCGATTTTTCGGGCTTGCCACGATTCAAGGATTTCGATCCGAAATGGGTTTCGGACGCACTGGACACGTTGCTGGCGCAAAGCCGGCAACTGATCGAATCCCTTGGGCAAGGCGGGCAACCTGCGACCTGGGAAGGATTCGTCGAGCCCTTGCAGGATGCCAACGAGCGCCTTCGCCGCGCATGGGGCCAGGTGGCACATCTCAATGCCGTGCTGAACAGCCCTGCGTTGCGGGAGGCCTACAACGCCAATCTCCCGCGCGTGACCCGGTATTTCACCGAGCTCAGTCAGAATGCGGCGCTGTTCTCGAAGTACAAGGCATTGCAGGCGTCGGAGACTTCTTCCCGGTTGCCGCGGGAGCGCAGAAAACTGATCGAGAACGAACTGCGCGATTTTCGCCTGGGCGGCGCCGACCTCGACGCGCAAGGCAAGCTGCGCTTCGCGCAGGTGAGCGAAAAACTTGCCGGGTTGTCTTCGAAATTCAATGACAACCTGCTGGATGCCACCAATGCTTTTTCCTATCTGGTTACCGACCCAGAAGTCCTGAACGGGGTGCCCCCGGACGTTGTTGCCGCCGCGGCGGAGGCGGCCAGACAGGCGGGTCTTTCCGGCTGGAAACTGACGCTGCACATGCCTTGTTATCTTCCGGTCATGCAATACGCTGAGAACCGGGAATTGCGCCAGACCCTGTATCGCGCGTATGCGGTCCGCGCTTCGGAGTTCGGCGATCCGCGTTGGGACAATTCCCAGGTTATCCGGGAAATACTGATCCTGCGAAAGGAGCAGGCAACCCTACTCGGGTTTGCCAATTTTGCGGAGCTCTCCCTGCAACCCAAGATGGCAAAAACGCCGCAGCAGGTCATCGATTTCCTCGAGAGTCTTGCGGGGCGGGCGAAACCCTATGCCGAACGCGATCTCGCGGAACTCACCGGGTATGCGGTTGGCTCGTTGGGCCTTGGCAAAGTCGAACCCTGGGATGTGGCTTACGTTTCCGAAAAGTTGCGGGCACAACGCTTTGCATTTTCGGACCAGCAGTTGCGTCAGTACTTTCCCGAGGACGTAGTGCTCGCGGGCATGTTTCGGGTGGTCCAGGTGTTGTATGGATTGCGCGTGGAAGCGGACCGGACGACCACGTGGCACCCGGATGTGCGTTTTTTCACCCTTCGTGCCAAGGATGGAAGAGCGGTCGGCCAGTTTTATCTGGATCTGTACGCACGGCCTTCAAAACGGGGTGGGGCGTGGATGGACGATGCCATCTCCCGCCGGCGCGTGGCGCAAGGCATCCAGACACCGGTGGCCTACCTGAATTGCAATTTCTCGGCTCCCGGCGGCGATCGTCCGGCGACCTTCACGCATGACGAAGTGATCACCCTGTTCCATGAATTCGGGCATGGTCTACACCATCTGTTGACTCAGGTCGAAGAATTCGGCGTGTCCGGCATCCATGGCGTGGAATGGGATGCCGTCGAACTTCCCAGCCAATTCATGGAAAACTACTGCTGGGAATGGGACGTGCTGCATGACATGACCCGCCATGTGGCGTCGGGCGAATCGCTGCCGCGTGATCTTTTCGATCGCATGATCGCGGCGAGGAATTTCCAGAGCGGCATGCAGACTGTGCGGCAATTGGAGTTCGCCCTGTTCGACATGCATCTGCATTTTGATCACGATCCGTCCGGTGCGCGCTCGCCGCTCGATCTTCTGTCCGAAGTGCGCAGGAAAGTCGCAGTCCTGTTTCCGCCGGACTATCATCGATTTCCCAATGGTTTCTCCCACATCTTCGGTGGTGGCTATGCGGCGGGGTACTACAGCTACAAGTGGGCGGAAGTGCTCTCGGCCGATGCTTACAGCTTGTTTGAAGAAACGGGCATTCTGAATACCCGGACCGGACAGCGTTTCCGCAATGAAGTGCTGGGTAGCGGCGGCAGCCGACCGGCGATGGAGTCTTTTATCGCCTTTCGTGGACGGGAACCGACCCTCGATGCTTTGCTCCGTCACCACGGAATGACCGAGGCTGTGGCATCATCGTGAGGATTCTTGACAGGGGCAACCGATGAAAAAAGCGTTTTATTGCGCCGTGTTGATGTTGGCTTCGTCGCTGGCGCATGCCGAGTTGTACCGATGGGTGGACGCTGAGGGCAAGGTTCATTACAGCGACAAGCCGCCGGTGCCCAATGTCAAAAACATTGAAACAAGAAGGGTCGATGGTGGCAAGCCCGGCGAGGCGCCTTTGCCCTACACCTTGCAGCAGGCCGTCAAAAATTTTCCGGTCACGCTCTACACGACGGAATGCGGAGATGCCTGCTCCCGGGCGCGGATGTTGTTGACGAAAAGAGGGGTGCCATTCACGGAGATGGACGCGAATGACGAAGCGGCGCGGGCGGAGCTTCGAAAACTGATTGGTCCGAATCTGGAGGTGCCGGTCCTCAAGATCGGCAGCAAAGTGATGAAGGGCATCGAAGAAGGGCAATGGAATTCGGCCCTGGACAGCGCAGGTTATCCGGCCAGTGCCATGATCCCGCCGCAGCCGCCCAAGAAGACAACGCCTAAATCCGCGCCGCGCCCGGCCGCCGCGCCCGAGCCACCGCCAGTGGAAGAGATTTCCGAAGAAGACTCGGCGTCGCAGTAGCGTGGTGAAACTGGCGGCCTGGAATGTCAATTCACTGAAGGTGCGGCTGCCGCATTTGCTTGCCTGGCTCACGGCATTTTCGGCCTGACTGGTTGTTCGATGCGAGCGCATGGCGCTC
>JBJXFN010000037.1:0-3829 GCA_046155535.1 Burkholderiales bacterium | reverse complement strand
GACGCAGGTTTTCCTCGGTGGCGCGCCGGATCAGGCCAACTGCGTGGTCAACGTCAAAGGGTTTGGGCAGGTATTCGAATGCACCGCCCTGAAAGGCTGCGACCGCGCTGTCCAGATCCGAATAAGCGGTCATGATGATGACGGGCAACGACGGGTGGGTCTCCTTGACCTTCTGCAAGAGTTGCAATCCCGATTTTCCCGACATGCGGATGTCGCTGACGATCACCTTCGGAACGGAAACTGCCAGGGCTTCCAGCGCCTCTTGCGCGGAGGCAAATAATTGGAAGGCCATGCCTTCACGGGTCAGTGCTTTTTCGAATACCCATCGAATCGAGCGATCGTCGTCGATAATCCAGACGCTGTTCATAACTTGTCACCATTCAGGGCGGGAGGGGCGTGCATTCGGCCTGCTGCGGAAGTCTTGTGAGAAACCGTTTTCATGCTCCCGCGTCCACTCCCTCGTCCAGCGGCAACAACACGCTGAAACAGGTCTCTCCGGGGCGGCTTTCGAGTTCGATGATCCCGCGGTGCTGGGTCACAAAATTCTGGGCGATGGCGAGCCCGACCCCTTGTCCGCCGTCCCGGCCGGAGACCAGCGGAAAGAATATTTTTTCCTTCATGTCCTCCGGCACACCCGGACCATCGTCAATGATTTGCACCAGCAGGGCGAGGCGATGCACGCGTCTGGCCAGCGTCATCCGTCTGGCCACCCGGCTGCGCAAGCGGATCAGACCCTTGCCGTTGACGGCCTGCGCCGCATTGCGGCCGATGTTGAGCAAGGCCTGAAAAATCTGCTCCCGGTCCGCGGTCAGGAGAGGCAGGCTGACGTCATAATCGCATTCGACCACGATGTCGCCGGGAAATTCGGCGAGCAGCAATTTGCGCATCCGTTCCAGCGCTTCGTGAACGTTGAACTGCACCAGTTGCGGCAGGCGGTTGGGCGTCAGCAGCCGGTCCAGCAGGGACTGCAGACGGTCTGCCTCCTGGATGATGACCTGGGTGTACTCGCGATGATCGGGGCGCGCCAGTTCGCGATCGAGAAGTTGCGCGGCGCCGCGCAAACCCCCGAGAGGATTCTTGATTTCGTGCGCCAGATTCCGGATCAATTCGCGGGTCTGGGCGCCTTGGTCCAGCAGGCGCTCTTCGCGGGCGATCCGGAGTTGCTGATTGGCTGGGATCAGTTCGATCAGATAGCCCTGCGAGCGCGCGCCATCCACCGGCGTGACCGTGCAGGAAACTTCCAGGAGTGCGTTTCTGGCGTCTCTTAGCTGGAGATCATGTCTGGTGTAGCTGCAGTTGTTCTGGACGGAGTAGTCGAGTGCCGCTTCGATCCATTGTGGCTTCGCGAACAACTTTTCCGTTGCCGCGCCGAGGACATTTTTTGCGCCCACGGCGAGCAGATTCTCGGCGGCCGGATTCAAGTACTGGATCAGCCGGTCTGAATCGAGCACGACAACGGCAGTGGAGAGCAGTTCGAGGCCGGAATACTCCGCGGGACCGGCCATGGGGTCACACAATGCCGGTCAGGGTCATTGCGCCCGTCGGTATGCACTGACGTGGTGAACTGCGAAGGCTTGTGATGCGTTGCCGAATCCGGTCGCCGACCGGCCAAGTGAATGCCCGGATTACTTTTGCGTGGAAATCTCGCGCTTGAGCGACTCGATATTGCGCTCGTGCGCGGCCACGGCATCTTTGAACGGTTTCAGGCGTTCGAGCACCTTCGTGTAATTGCGCTCGCCCCCTTCGCGCACAGACTCGGCTTCGGCCAGCTTGGCCCTGGCCTCGGCCAGCCGCTTTTGCTCCTCGGCCAGTTCCTGGTCGAGAATCCGCCGGCGATCGTCGTCGCGCTTGCGCTGGGTTGGCTCGTCCACCCGCGGGAATCCCTCCTTCGCATTTTCGTCGGAATTCCGCGCCGGCTTCGCCGCCTGCGCGGGCTTGGGTGTTGGATCGTCGAAACACTTGACCTTGGTTGTACCCTTTGGCGGATTTCTCGGGTTGTTCGAATAAATGATGTGGCCATCCGCGTCTACATATTTGCAGGTCTCGGCAAGAGTGGGGGCGATCATCGATGTCAACAGGAATATCCACGCCAGGAATCGGAACGGCATCAGGGTCACCCGAATGGTTGCAGTCGCCAGTTGGTCCAAGGGGAAGAAACCCCCCGGACTGAAGTCTATGACAGCCGATTTTCATAATCAATCCGGCCATTTGAAGGAAATTTGCGACAAACAAAAAGGGCGGGTTTCCCCGCCCCCATCGTTTCCGATGCGGTGATTACAGGCTGTAATACATGTCGAATTCCACCGGGTGGGTGGTCATTCGGAAACGGGTGACTTCCTCCATTTTCAGATCGATGTAGGCATTGATCATGTCATCGGAGAACACACCGCCTTTGGTCAGGAAGCTGCGGTCCTTGTCGAGATTCTCCAGCGCCTGGTCCAGCGAGTGGCAGACATGCGGAACCTTGGCGGCTTCCTCGGGTGCCAGATCATAGAGATTCTTGTCGATCGGATCCCCGGGATGAATCTTGTTCTGCACGCCGTCCAGTCCCGCCATCAACATCGCCGCAAATGCCAGGTAGGGATTGGCGGTGGGGTCCGGGAAGCGGACTTCGACGCGCCTTGCCTTCGGGCTTGCCACGTGCGGGATGCGACAGGAAGCGGAGCGATTCTTCGCCGAATAGGCGAGGTTGATCGGGGCCTCGAAGCCGGGCACCAGGCGCTTGTAGGAATTGGTGCCGGGATTGGTGATGGCGTTAAGCGCCTTGGCGTGCTTGATGATGCCGCCAATGTAGTACAGGGCGAAATCCGACAGGCCGGCGTAGCCATTGCCGGCAAACAGGTTTTGCCCCGCTTTCCAGACCGACTGGTGGACATGCATGCCGGAGCCATTGTCCCCGACCACGGGTTTGGGCATGAAAGTCGCTGTTTTTCCATAGGAGTGCGCGACATTCCAAACTGTGTATTTGAGAATCTGCAACCAGTCCGCACGCTTGACCAGGCTGTTGAATTTGGTACCGATTTCACACTGGCCGGGTGCCGCCACTTCGTGGTGATGCACCTCGACTTCCACGCCCTGTTGTTCCAGCGCCAGGCACATTGCATTGCGAATGTCCTGCAGGGAATCGACCGGCGGCACAGGGAAATAACCGCCCTTGACCGGGGGGCGGTGTCCCATGTTGCCGCCGTCAAATTCCTTGCTCGATGACCACGGTGCTTCTTCGGAGGAAATCTTCACGGAACAGCCGGACATGTCCACGTTCCAGGTTACGCCGTCGAAAATGAAAAATTCCGGTTCCGGACCAAAGTAGGCGACATCGCCCAGGCCTGAGGACTTGAGATAGGCCTCGGCACGCTTGGCGATGGATCGCGGATCGCGGTCATACCCCTTGCCATCCGAGGGTTCGATGACATCGCAGGTCAGGACCAGGGTGGTCTCATCGGAAAAGGGGTCCAGGCGGGCGGAATCCGGATCGGGCATCAACAACATGTCCGAGGCTTGGATACCCTTCCATCCCGCAATGGACGAGCCGTCAAAAGCGTGTCCGTCTTCGAATTTGTCCTGGCCGAAGAACTTGGCCGGCACCGTGACATGTTGTTCCTTGCCGCGGGTGTCAGTGAATCGAAGGTCGACGAACTTTACGTCGTTGTCCTTGATGGTTTTGAATGCATCGGCTGCCGCCATTTTTATTTCTCCTGATTTTCGAATTGGTGAATCGTGACAGGGCCGGAATTCTCGGCCAGCGCCCATTTTTTAGCAGGAACCGTATTCGCAGGAACCATGCCCACGGGGAAAATGTTCAAAACCTTTTTGTAACAGGGCTTTAGTC
>JBJXFN010000014.1:0-25918 GCA_046155535.1 Burkholderiales bacterium | reverse complement strand
CTTCCATCTGGGGTGCCTCCGGGGCGAGGGTTTTTCAATGGCTGTAATTATATACAGCTAAAAGAGGCTTGCAAGCCCACCCCGGCCTCCGCATGCCTGTTTTCCCGTGACCACCCCGAGGGGAAATGTGCTGTCGATACCGGCCACAACTTGGTGCATGGCGCTTGTGCAGCTGCACAACGCCGGTGCGCGCGCAGCCCGAGCCTGCCTTGCCAGGGTTCGATGAAAAACCTCCCAAGGTCATGAATAAACATGCATTGCGGGAAATTTTTCACCCGTGGCACAGCAGTTGCGATAAGGGTTGGCGCGGCTGCAATGCAATACGTCGCAAACAGGATTGCGCAAATTGCCGGTGGTATTCCGGTGCAGTCATTGTTCAACCATTTTTTTGTCAGGGAGTCCCTAATGAATCGCAGGAATCTTTTGAAATCGCTGATCGCGGCGGCATTTTCGGCGATGGCAGTGACGGCAACGGCGGCGGATACCATCAAGGTCGGTATTCTGCATTCGTTGTCCGGCACCATGGCCATTTCCGAGACGGCGCTGAAAAACACCGCACTGATGGCCATCGAGGAGATCAACGCCAAGGGTGGTTTGCTGGGCAAGAAACTGGAGCCCGTGGTGGTGGACCCGGCTTCCAACTGGCCGTTGTTCGCGGAGAAGGCCCGTCAGCTCATCACCCAGGACAAGGTGTCGGTGGTGTTCGGGTGCTGGACCTCGGTGTCGCGTAAATCCGTGCTGCCGGTGTTCGAGGAACTGAACAGCCTGTTGTTTTATCCGGTGCAGTACGAAGGCGAAGAGTTGTCCCAGAACGTGTTCTATACCGGTGCGGCTCCGAACCAGCAGGCCATTCCGGCGGTCGAGTATCTGATGAGCGAGGATGGCGGTGCGGCCAAGCGCTGGTTCCTGCTTGGCACCGACTATGTGTACCCGCGTACCACCAACAAAATTCTCCGCGCCTTCCTGAAGTCCAAGGGCGTTGCCGAGAAGGATATCGATGAGGTGTACACCCCGTTCGGCCACAGCGATTATCAGACCATTGTTGCCAACATCAAGAAGTTCTCTGCTGGTGGCAAAACCGCGGTGATTTCCACCATCAACGGCGACTCCAACGTGCCGTTCTACAAGGAACTGGGCAACGCCGGCCTCAAGGCGACCGATGTTCCGGTGGTGGCTTTCTCGGTCGGTGAAGAGGAATTGCGCGGCATCGACACCAAGCCGCTGCTCGGGCATCTGGCCGCATGGAATTACTTCATGTCTGTGAAGAACGCAGAGAACACCGCATTTGCCAAGATGTACAAGGACTGGGCCAAGAAGAACGGCGTGCCCAATCTGGATACTGTGGTGACCAACGATCCGATGGAAGCCACCTATGTCGGCATCCACATGTGGGCGCAGGCCGTCAAAAAGGCTGGCAGCATTGAAGTGGACAAGGTGCGCATTGCCATGGCCGGCCAGACGTTCAAGGCGCCGTCGGGTTTTACGCTGACGATGGACAAGACCAACCATCATCTGCACAAGCCGGTCATGATCGGTGAAATCACGGCCGACGGCCAGTTCAGTGTGGTTTGGAAGACCAAGGGTCCGATCCGTGCTCAACCCTGGAGTCCGTTCATCGCGGGGAACGAGGGCAAGCAAAAGCTTTAAGGCGGTAATCCTCCGGGCCGTGCGCACGTCCTCCCGGGCGCGCGGCTGCAGGAGGGTCTTTGTGGAATTGTTGCATACGCCTGCGGATTTGTGAGCAGGCGTTTTTTTGAACCTCGTCAGGGATTCTCCATTGAAATTTGTGCTCCACTTTGTCGCGTTGGTGCTGGCCGCGGCCCAGTGTCCGGCTCTCGCCCTGGACGCACAGACGGTCGCGCGGCTGGGTGCGGATGATCCCGGCGACAGGATTGAGGCGATTCATGCGCTGGTGGCCACGGGAGACCAGGCCGCATTGGAATTGCTGCAAGCCCTGCAAAATGGCGATGCAAGTGTTTCGCCGACCGGTCAGGTGGTGTTCGCCCGAGACGGGCAGATCATCGATGCCGCAACGCTCACGGCCCTGACACCGGCGCCGGAATCCTTGGAGCCCATCGTGGTGAACAACCGCCTGCGTGGCGCGCTGGATGCGGCCATGGGCGCGCTCAAGTTGCTTTCTCCCGAACGCGATGTGCGACTGGCTTCGGCCAGGGCCATCGAATCCACCGCGCAGGTATCTCTGCTGCCGTTGATCGGCAAGGCGCTGGCCGCGGAAACCGATGCCGAGATCAAGGCATCGCTCGAACAGACCAAGGCGCTTCTGGAACTCAAAAGCGCTAACGCGGAAGTGCGTCTTTCCGCCGTGCGCGTGCTGGCCCGCAGCAATCAGGCGAAAACCAGGACGCTCTTGCAATCCCTGTTGGAAAAAGACACGTCCGGCAATTTTGTGGAACCGGACGAAAGGGTGCGCGGAGCCGCGCTGGGCGCGATTGACGACATTCAGGGGCGGCTGGTGTGGAGCGACTACGCGGGCCGGCTGTTCACCGGCATTTCTCTGGGCAGCATTCTGCTGCTGGTGGCACTGGGGCTCGCTATCACCTACGGCCTGCTGGGTGTGATCAACATGGCGCACGGCGAAATGCTGATGATCGGCGCGTATGCCACGTATATGACTCAGCAGGCGTTCAAGACCTGGATGCCCGGACTTTTCGACTGGTATCTGTTGGCGGCGGTGCCGGTGGCGTTTGCAGCCGCGGCGTTGGTCGGCATGGCGCTGGAGCGCAGTGTCATCCGCTGGCTCTACGGGCGTCCGCTGGAAACCCTGCTCGCCACCTGGGGCATCAGCCTGTTCCTGATCCAGTTGGTGCGCCAGATCTTTGGCGCCCAGAACGTCGAAGTCGCCAACCCGTCCTGGATGTCGGGCGGGCTGGAGCTTGCCAACGTTGTGCTGCCCTGGAACCGCATCGTGATCATCGGCTTTTCGCTGTTTGTGCTGCTGGCGATGGGATGGATTCTTGCGCGCACCCGCCTGGGATTGTTCGTACGCGCGGTGACCCAGAACCGCAGCATGGCTTCCTGCGTGGGTGTGCCGACCGGCCGCGTCGACCTGCTGGCATTCGGTCTGGGTTCGGGCATCGCGGGACTCGCGGGCGTGGCACTCTCGCAGATCGGTAATGTCGGGCCCGATCTGGGGCAGAGCTACATCATCGATTCCTTCATGGTGGTGGTGCTGGGTGGTGTCGGGCAACTCGCCGGAACCGTGTACGCCGCATTGGGCCTGGGGGTCGCGTCCAAATTCCTGGAACCGCACATCGGCGCGGTGCTGACCAAGATTCTTATCCTGGTGCTGATCATCGCCTTTATCCAGAAGCGTCCACAGGGCCTGTTCGCCCTCAAGGGCAGGGCAGTCGAGGCATGACGCGCGTGCCGCAGATCGAAGCCCTGTTCAGCCGCGCCGGCTGGTCTGCGCTGGGCGGCTTTGCGCTGGTCACGCTCTGCATTCTGCCGGCGCTGTATCTGTTGCCTGCGCCGGACAGTGCGTTGCACGTTTCCGCTTATACCGTCACGCTGGTCGGAAAAATTCTTTGTTATGCGATCGTGGCGATGGCAATGAATCTGATTTGGGGTTACACGGGCATCCTGTCACTTGGTCACGGGGTGTTTTTCGCGCTCGGCGGTTACGCCTTCGGCATGTATCTGATGCGCCAAATCGGCCGCGAAGGACAGTATCAGTCAGACCTGCCCGATTTCATGGTGTTTCTCGACTGGAAGGAGTTTCCCTGGTATTGGGCCGGCTCGGACAGCTTTCTGTGGTGCGTGGCGCTGGTGATCCTGGTTCCGGGAGTGCTGGCCTTTGTCTTCGGATTTTTCGCCTTTCGCTCGCGCATCAAGGGGGTGTATTTTTCGATCATTACCCAGGCTCTGACGTTTGCGTTCATGCTGCTGTTCTTCCGTAATGACACCGGGTTCGGCGGCAACAACGGGTTCACCGACTTCAAGCGCGTGTTGGGTTTTCCGATCACCGCGCCGTCCACCCGCGCCGTGTTTCTGGGATTGACCGCGCTGGCCGTGATCGGGACGATCATCCTGACGCGTTATCTGCTGCGTTCCAAGGTCGGGCGCGTACTGACCGCGATTCGGGATTCGGAAAGCCGGCTGATGTTTTCAGGCTACAACCCGGTCGGGTACAAACTGTTCGTCTGGACACTGTCGGCGGTGCTTTGCGGCATCGCCGGTGCGCTGTATGTCCCGCAAGTGGGCATCATCAATCCCGGTGAAATGTCGCCCGCCAACTCCATCGAGATCGCGGTCTGGGTGGCGGTTGGCGGCCGGGGCACGCTGATCGGTCCCTTGCTCGGTGCCGGGGCGGTCAACGGCGCCAAGAGTTTCTTTACCCAGACTTTCCCCGAATACTGGCTCTTCTTCCTCGGGCTGCTTTTTATTCTGGTCACGCTGTTCATGCCGAAGGGCATTGTCGGGCTTGTGCGTCAAAAGACAGGACGCCCCACATGACGAAAGCAATGGAAGAGTACAGCGTCAGCGGCGACGTGGCTCCCGGCCTGAGACGCATCGAAAACTCGGGTGTCGATGTCAGTCATGGCCCGATTCTGTACCTCGATGACGTTACGGTGAGTTTCGACGGTTTCAAGGCGCTGAACAAACTCACCCTCACTGTCGACGCAGGTGAATTGCGCTGCGTGATCGGCCCGAACGGGGCAGGCAAGACCACGATGATGGACGTCATCACGGGCAAGACACGCCCGGATGCCGGTACCGCTTTTTTCGGACAGACCATCGATCTGACACGCCTGACCGAACCCGAAATCGCCCATGCTGGCATTGGCCGCAAGTTCCAGAAGCCAACGGTGTTCGAAAACCACACAGTGTTCGAAAATCTGGAACTGGCCATGAAGACCGAAAAGGACGTCTGGGCCAGCCTGCGGGCACGGCTAGACGATGCACAACGCGACGCGATAGCGGATACGCTCAAGCGCATCAAGCTTCAGACGGACGCCGACCGCCCGGCGGGCCTGCTTTCGCATGGCCAAAAACAGTGGCTCGAAATCGGTATGCTGCTGATGCAGGAGCCGCGATTAATGTTGCTCGACGAACCGGTCGCCGGCATGACGGACGAAGAAACGGAGCGCACGGCGGAACTGTTCCAGTCCCTTGCTGGCGATCGCTCGTTGGTAGTGGTAGAACATGACATGGCATTCATCGATTCCATTGCTGGCATCGTGACGGTGCTGCACGAAGGAAGCGTGCTGGCCGAAGGCACGCTGGACGCGGTGAAGAACGACGAACGGGTTATCGAAGTGTATCTGGGACGGTAAATTCGTTTTGCCACAGAGGTCACAGAGTACACAGAGAAAATCGAAAACGAAGCTGACTTGAGTATTCAGTACGCAATTCTAAACGTCAGAATCAGGCGAATTCTGTGCAGCTTTTTGAATCATGATTTCTGGTTTCTGAATTTCTCTGTGACCTCTGTGACCCATGAATTTGACTTTGAAACAATAAATGCTGAAAGTTGAAAATCTGAATCAGCACTACGGCAGCAGCCAGACGCTGCGCAACGTCGGCTTCGAAGTTCCCGGCGGTGGCGTGACGGCGCTGCTCGGACGCAACGGGGTGGGCAAGTCCACATTGCTCAAGTGCCTGATGGGGGTCCTGCCGGTGTCGGGAGGCGGCGTCCTGCTTGACGGTACGGACATTACGCGGCTGCCGCCCTTTGCCCGGGTGCACTTGGGCATGGGTTATGTCCCGCAGGGACGCGAAATCTTTCCTCGCCTGACGGTGGAAGAAAATCTGCTGATGGGCCTGGCCGGGAAGTCCCACGGATCTGCCCAACATATCCCGGCGGAAATCTACGAGATGTTTCCAGTGCTCAAGGATATGAAAAACCGGCGCGGCGGGGATCTGTCCGGCGGCCAGCAACAGCAGCTTGCCATCGGACGCGCTCTGGTGATGAAACCCAAGGTGCTGATCCTGGACGAGCCGACCGAAGGCATTCAACCGTCGATCATCAAGGACATCGAGCGGGTAATCAAGGCACTTTCGGCACGCGGCGAGATGGCTATCCTGTTGGTCGAGCAGTATTACGATTTCGCCCGCGAACTGGCGAATCAATATGTGGTCCTGCAACGTGGCGAGGTGGTGGCGCAGGGCGCGGGCGCACGAATGGAACAGGACAACGTGCGGGCATTTCTTTCGGTATGAAACCGGTCGAGGCGCTGCCGCTGCGGGGTTGGCAGGCTTCACTGGACCTGGATTTCGAATGGCGGGGTGGCCGCTCAGTGCTGGCCCGGCGGTCGGGTTTCGGTCCGTTGGCAATTCAGAAGGCGCTGTATCCGGAAGGGGAGAAGGTTTGTCATGCGATCCTGCTGCACCCTCCCGCGGGCATCGCCGGCGGCGACGAACTGTCGATTGGTATTTCGGTCGGGGCGGGCGCACATGCCCTGCTGACCACGCCGGGAGCGGCGAAATGGTACCGGTCGGCCGGCACGCAGGCCGTCCAACGGGTCAGGCTTGCCGTTGCACGCGACGCGATCTGCGAGTGGTTGCCGCAGGAGAATATTTTTTTTGCGGCGGCCCAGGCCAGAAACGAACTGATCGTGACGCTGGAGGCAGGCGCGGCATTTTGCGGCTGGGACATCATGTGTCTCGGCAGGACTGCCGGCGGCGAGAAATTTTCGTCAGGAAGGGTGGTTCAGCGACTGCGCATGACGCGCGACGGTCATCCTCTTTTCGAAGAGGCGAGTCAAATCGAAGGCGGCGGCAGATTGCTGGACTCGCCGGTCGGTCTGGCTGGTTCTCCGGTTTGTGCAACATTCTTCGCCAGTGGTTTCGATGGCCGCGGACAGTTGCTGGAAACCCTGCGGGAGGTTGCGCCACCCACTCGAGGGCACTGGGGAATCACGGAATTGCCGCAATGCATCGTTGGGCGTTACCTCGGCGAATCGGCGGAAGTGGCGCGTGCCTACTGCGTGCGCCTGTGGCAGGCGGCGAGGCCACATTACGCAAAGCGTGAGGCCTGCGTGCCGAGAATATGGAGTACATGAACGACAGTGACGAGTGACAGGTGAAGAGTGACGGGAAGGGCGTGAATGGGTGAATGAGTGCAGGCGTGAAGGGAAATTGCCTCATTCCTCGAATCTCGTACCTCGTGCCCAGGAACTCCCGCCGGCGAATAATGAAATGCAGATACTGGAAACAAAACCATGGAATTGACGCCAAGAGAAAAAGACAAACTTCTGATCTTCACCGCGGCTCTGGTCGCGGAGCGGCGCAAGGCGCGTGGCGTCAAACTCAACTACCCGGAGGCGGTCGCTTTTATTTCGGCTGCGATCATGGAAGGCGCGCGCGACGGGCGCACCGTGGCCGAATTGATGAGCTTTGGCGCAACCTTGCTGGCGCGCGGCGACGTGATGGAGGGTGTTCCGGAAATGATCCCGGACATTCAGGTCGAGGCGACCTTTCCGGACGGCACCAAACTGGTCACGGTCCATCATCCAATTGTATGAGAAGAGCAATTGAAAACACCTGACGCAAAGGCGCGAAGGCGCAAAGAAGTACAAGAAATGACAACCGAAATAGGTTTCAATCTGGCCAGGTGCCGGAGTTGCCCTTCGAAATTCTTTGCGCCTTCGCGCCTTTGCGTCGAAATGATTTCGGAGCGGGAGAAGAAATGATTCCAGGCGAAATAAGAACAGCATCCGGCGAGATCGAAATCAACGTCGGCCGCAGGACCGTCAAGATGAAAGTGGCGAATACCGGCGACCGGCCGATCCAGGTCGGCTCGCATTACCACTTCCATGAAACCAATGAAGCGCTGATATTCGATCGTGCGGCCGCGCGGGGATGCCGGCTCAACATTCCGGCTGGCACTGCGGTGCGATTCGAGCCTGGTCAGGAGCGGACTGTCGAACTGGTGGAGCTGGCGGGTGACCGGATGGTTTACGGATTTCTTGGCAAGGTGATGGGGAAACTTTGATGGCACGCTCGATTGGCCGGCAGGCTTATGCGGAAATGTTCGGCCCGACCACGGGAGATCGCATTCGGCTGGCGGACTCCGATCTCTGGATCGAAGTCGAAAAAGACCACACGATTTACGGCGAGGAAGTGAAATTTGGCGGCGGCAAGGTGATTCGCGACGGAATGGGGCAGAGCCAACGCGTTGCCGCCGAGGTAGCGGACACCGTGATCACCAATGCGCTGATCGTCGATTACTGGGGAATCGTCAAGGCCGACATCGGCATCAAGGACGGGCGCATCCGCGGCATTGGCAAGGCAGGCAATCCGGATATCCAGCCCGGGGTCAACATCGTGATCGGTGCCGCAACGGAAATCATCGCAGGCGAAGGGTCCATCGTGACTGCCGGTGGCATCGACAGTCATATCCATTTCATCTGTCCGCAACAGATTGAAGAGGCCCTGATGTCAGGCGTAACCACAATGATCGGCGGCGGCACCGGACCGGCGACCGGCACCAATGCCACCACGTGCAGTCCCGGGCCCTGGCACATCGGGCGTATGTTGCAGGCTGCCGATGCGTTTCCAATGAATCTGGGATTTCTCGGCAAAGGCAACGCCAGCCTGCCAAACCCCTTGCAGGAACAGGTGGCCGCCGGGGCGATCGGCCTGAAATTGCACGAGGACTGGGGCACTACACCGGCCGCGATCGACAACTGCCTCGCGGTTGCCGATGCCATGGACGTGCAGGTGGCAATTCACACGGACACGCTCAACGAATCGGGATTCGTGGAAACCACGTTGGCCGCATTCAAGGGCCGCACCATTCACACCTATCACACCGAAGGTGCGGGCGGCGGTCACGCTCCAGACATCATCCGCGCCTGTGGAGAGGCGAATGTGTTGCCCTCATCCACGAATCCAACACGGCCCTACACCCGCAACACGATCGACGAACACCTGGACATGTTGATGGTTTGCCACCACCTCGATCCTGGCATTGCGGAAGATGTGGCGTTTGCCGAATCGCGAATCCGCCGCGAAACGATCGCGGCCGAGGACATCCTGCACGACCTGGGCGCATTCAGCATGATTTCTTCGGATTCCCAGGCCATGGGTCGGGTCGGCGAGGTGATCACGCGAACCTGGCAGAGCGCGCACAAGATGAAGGTCCAGCGTGGCAGCCTGCCCGAGGACAACGCGTATTCGGACAACTTCCGGGTGCGGCGCTACCTGGCCAAGTACACCATCAACCCGGCGATCACCCATGGCGTTGCACACGAAGTGGGATCCATCGAACCCGGAAAACTGGCTGATCTGGTGATTTGGAAGCCGGCCTTTTTCGGCGTCAAGCCATCACTCATTCTGAAAAGTGGCGTGATTGCGGCGGCGGCCATGGGCGATCCCAATGCGTCCATCCCGACACCGCAGCCAGTGCATTTCCGCCCGATGTTCGGAGCGTTTGGCGGCTCCTGCGCCCGCTCGTCAGTGACTTTTGTTTCCCGCGCCGCTCTGGATGCGGATATTGGGCGCAAACTCGGACTGGCCAAAACCCTGGTCGCAGTATCCGGCACCCGGAAACTGAAAAAGACCGACCTCAAGCTCAACGATTATCTGCCTCACGTCGAAGTCGATCCGGAAACCTACGAGGTTCGCGCCGACGGGCAGTTGCTGACCTGCGAGGCGGCGATGATCCTGCCCATGGCACAACGCTATTTTTTGTTCTGATCATGCTGACGATCCAGAAGCGAATTGCGGGGCCGATATCGTTCGACGAGGAAGTGGTGCTGTCTTTCGATGCGCGCCAGAAATGCCGGTTGCGTACGCAGACGACGGCGGGCGAAGACGTGGCGCTGGTTCTGGCACGCGGTGAAGTTCTGCGTGACGGCGATTTGTTCGAGGCAGATGACGGACGCGTGGTCCGAGTCACCGCCCGGCCGGAGCCTTTGCTGCAGATCGCCTGCGACGGACCTGTGCAACTGGCCCGGATTGCTTTTCACCTGGGCAACCGCCATGTGTCGGTTCAGATCGGCGATGGCTGGTTGCGAATTGCCGATGATGACGTGCTCAGACAAATGGTGGAGGGCCTCGGCGCGAAAGCGGTTCGGGTGCAATCGCCGTTTGAACCCGAATCCGGCGCTTATGGGGGTGCGCACCGCCACACCGAAGCACCGGTTCACGGCGGGATCATCCATGAATACCGGGCGTGGGCAAACAAATGAGCGCCCTGCAGGAAAATCCGGTCGCTCTTGCCCAGTTGCTCAGGTTGGCAAGTCCAATGCTGCCCGTAGGCGCCTACAGTTATTCCCAGGCATTGGAGTGGGCGGTGGAAAAGGAGGTCGTGCACGATGAAAATTCCGCGCTCAACTGGATCGAGGACTGTTTGCGATTCAACATCGGCACGTTCGAAGCGCCTGCCTGGGCGCACCTGTACCGCGCATGGGAAGTACGTGACACACAGGCCGCGTGCAAGTGGAATCTGCGTTTCCTGGCCACCAGGGAAAGTGCGGAATTTCGCGCCGAAACGCTGCACATGGGCAATGCCCTGGTGGCGGTACTGGATTCGACGCGCGAAATAGATTTGGCGGAACTGGTTGCTTTGAATACACCTGCGTTTCCCGCCGCCTTCAGTTTCGCTGCCCAGCGCCTGGGAGTTCCGCTGCAGGAAGGGTTGACAGCCTACCTGTGGGCATGGGCGGAGAATCAGGTCAGCGCCGCGATGAAACTGGTTCCGCTGGGGCAATCCTCTGGTCAGCGCATCCTGGTCAGGCTGATTGCAGCGCTGCCCGCCATCGTGAGAGACGCAATCCAGGCGCAGGAAAAAACCCTGAGTAATTTTGCGCCGGCGCTGGCGATTGCCAGCAGCCGACACGAGACGCAATACACAAGACTGTTCAGATCGTAGATCGCAACCTCCGCCGCAAAGACGCAAAGGCGCTGAGCAATGCACGCAAAGCAAGCCGGACACCTTCGCGGTGAGAATTCAATTCAGGAGATGGAGCCATGACGAATCAACCATTACGAGTAGGCATTGGCGGACCGGTCGGTTCCGGCAAAACGGCGTTGACGCTGGCCTTGTGCAAGGCAATGCGCGACAAATATGAAGTCGCGGCGGTGACCAACGACATCTATACGCAGGAAGATGCGCAGTTTCTCGTGCGCAATGGTGCCCTTGCGGCCGAACGCATCATCGGCGTGGAAACCGGCGGTTGTCCGCATACCGCGATACGCGAGGATGCCTCGATCAATCTGGAGGCGGTGGGGCGTCTGACACGAACCTTTGGCAATCTCGACCTGATCTTCGTGGAAAGCGGGGGCGACAACCTGGCCGCTACCTTCAGCCCCGAACTTTCCGATCTGACGCTGTACGTGATCGACGTGGCGGCCGGCGACAAGATTCCACGCAAAGGCGGACCGGGGATCATGAAATCGGATTTGCTGATCATCAACAAGATTGACCTGGCTCCGTACGTGGGGGCATCTCTGGAAGTCATGGACCGGGATGCCCGCAAGATGCGCGGGGACAAACCTTTTCAGTTCAGCAATCTGAAAACCGGGTATGGTTTGTCGGGTATTGTGAGTTTCATCGAGACCCAGGGTCTGATGAAACCGGCGTTTGAAAAGTTGGCCTGACAGAAAAAGCTTTCTGTGGTTGGCGTGCACGTTTGACGATCGCGGAGTGCCCGGAGTATTTCGAGTGATCGCCTTCGATGCAGTTCTGGATTTTCGGAAAATGGCGCGGCTGTTTCCAGAATCTCGTCTTGGTGCTTGCCCGGATTGACAATCTCCAGGACGGGCATCACCATCCTTGCCAAGATTGCACACGCAAATTCTGACGAGGAGACTGGATGAAGCAGCCGGACAATACAACTGCCAACTCGGATAGCCGATCGCAGGATGGCGTGATGCAGCGCGCCGCCCTCGCGGTGACTGAGTGGAGCGAGCGCTGGTTTCCCGATGCTTTTGTATTCACTGCGCTTGCGGTACTGGTGGTGGCGGTGGGCGCGCTGACGATCGGCGCCAGTCCGAAGGTCGTGATGGTGTCTTTCGGGACCGGTTTCTGGAGCCTGATCAATTTCACGATGCAGATGGCGATCATCGTGATCATCGGCTATGTGGTGGCGACTTCCCCGCCGGCAGCAAGACTCATCGACGCGCTGGCCGCGGTACCCAGGACCGGTCGCGGCGCCATTGCCTATGTGGCGCTGATCAGCATGGTGACTTCGCTGTTGAACTGGGCGTTGAGCCTGGTGTTTGCCGGATTGCTGGTGCGCTCGCTGGCGCGCCGGCGTGACCTCAGGATGGACTATCGCGCGGCAGGGGCCGCCGCCTATCTGGGGCTCGGCTCGGTGTGGGCCCTGGGAATCAGCTCTTCGGCGGCGCAGCTTCAGGCCAATGCCGCCAGCCTGCCCAAATCCATACTCGCCATCACCGGCGTGATCCCCTTCAGCGAAACCATCTTTACCTGGCAGTCGATCCTGCTTGCGTCCATCCTGTTGCTGGTGTCGCTTTTGATCGCTTATCTGTCGGCGCCTTCGGAGTCGAGGGCATTGGGCGCCGGGGACATGGGCGTCGATGTCAGCGCCGAAAGCGATGCGCTGCCTGCGCGCCAGCGGCCCGGGGAATGGCTGGAGTACAGCCCCATTCTGTCGGTGCTGATCGCCGTGCTTGGCATCGGCTGGTTGTGGAACGAATTCAGCAGCAAGAGTTTCATCCTCGGCATCTCGAATCTGAACAGCTATAACTTCCTGTTCTTCATGCTGGGCCTGCTGCTGCACTGGCGCCCGCGGCGATTCCTCAATGCGGTGGTCAAGGCAGTGCCGGCGACCTCCGGCATCCTGGTGCAGTTTCCCCTCTATGGCGGCATCGCGGCGCTGCTCACGGAGGCGAAAAACATAGACGGTTTCTCGCTATCGCATTACGTCGCCTCTTGGTTCGTCGGCATAGCGTCGACCGATACGTTTCCGGTGCTGGCGGGCATCTATTCGGCGGTCCTGGGTTTTTTCGTACCTTCGGGGGGCGGCAAATGGGTGATCGAAGCGCCTTATGTCATGCAGGCGGCGATCGACCTCAAGGTGCATTTGGGCTGGACAGTCCAGATCTACAATGCCGCCGAGGCGTTGCCGAATCTGATCAATCCTTTCTGGATGCTGCCGCTGCTCGGGGTGCTGGGCCTGAAGGCGCGTGATCTGGTGGGCTATACCTTTACCCAGTTTGTGATTCACGTCCCCGTGGTCTTGTTCCTGCTATGGATTCTGGCGCCCACATTTGTCTATCACCCGCCGGTAATGCCGTAGGGCCGATTCCAGATCGCTCATTGACCAATCGAATTGCCCGTGATCGACTGGCATAACGGCCCCTGATGGCGATATGACCCGGTGCCGATACTGTGCATTGCAATCTTGGACGCGCGTGGCGGTGGCTTGTACACTCGGTATCTGTCGGGCCGCTGCCCACAACTTGATTCCACAATAGAGGTGTGTCGATGAATCGCAATATGTTCAGCATGTTGTCTAAAGTATTGTTGGGGTTGTTGTTTCTCGGGATGGCGCCGGCGTCGATGGCGCAGGACACGGGAGAGGTGCTTGATCAGATGCTGGCCGCCGACCATCGCTCCGAAGCCAACCGGGCCCGCGACAAGTATCGTCATCCAAAGGAAACGCTGCTGTTTTTCGGACTGAGGCCGGACATGACGGTGGTCGAGGTTTGGCCGAGCGCGGGCTGGTGGACGGAGATTCTTGCGCCGATGCTGCGCGAAAAAGGAAACTATTACGCAGCCTGGTTTGCCACGGCGGCGAAAGGCGCACCGCAATTCCTGATCGACCGGGAAAAGGGTTTTGACGCGATGATTGCCGGCCGGCCTGATCTCTATGGCAGGGTCAAGAAGACCGCGTTGTTGGCACCCGACTTCGTGGAGTTCGCCCCCAAGGGGTCGGTGGACATGGTGCTCACGTTCCGCAACGTCCATAACTGGGCAAAAGCCGGCAACGCCGACGCAATGTTCAAGGCGTTCTTCGATGTCCTGAAACCGGGTGGAGTTCTCGGCGTGAAGGACCATCGTGCCAAACCCGGCACCGACTTCAAACGCCAGATCGACTCCGGCTACATGACCGAAGCCTGGGTCATCGAAGCCGCGGAAAAAGCCGGGTTCAAGTTTGTGGACAAGTCGGAGATCAACGCCAATCCCAAGGACACCACCGATTATCCTGGCGGCGTCTGGACGCTGCCGCCGAACCTGCGCAACGTGGCCGAGGCCGACAAGCCGAAGTACCTCGCGATTGGCGAATCGGATCGCATGACCCTGAAATTCGTCAAGCCGTGAACGAACCGATGAGTCTGGCCGCGCAACTGGACGCGGCCGCCAGCGCGCTCGAAGCCAGAATCCTCGGCTGGCGTCGGGACTTCCATCAACACCCGGAATTGTCGAACCGCGAAACCAGGACTGCGGGCGTTGTGGCCGAACATTTGCGTGCGCTTGGGCTGCCGGTGCAGACCGGCGTTGCACACACCGGGGTGGTGGCGGTTCTGGATTCGGGCAGGCCCGGGCCGGTGGTGGCATTGCGCGCGGACATGGATGCGCTGCCGGTATCCGAGGAAGTCGATGTGCCGTTTGCCTCGAAGGCACGCAGTACCTACAACGGCCAGGATGTCGGGGTCATGCATGCTTGCGGGCACGACTGCCATGTCGCCATCCTGATGGGCGTGGCGGAAATACTCAGCGGGGTGAAAAACCAGCTCCGGGGCAAGGTCAAGTTCATCTTTCAGCCGGCGGAAGAAGGACCGCCGGCAGGCGAGGAAGGCGGCGCCGCCTTGATGATCAAACAGGGCGTGCTGGAAAATCCAAGGCCGGACGTGATTTTCGGATTGCATGTGTTTGCCGGCATCGAAACCGGCACGATCGCCTACCGGCCGGGGCCGACAATGGCCAGCGCCGATCGCATGAAAATTGTGGTCAGCGGTCGCCAGACCCATGCAGCGCTGCCGTGGCGGGGTGTCGATCCGATCGTGATTTCCTCGCAGATTGTTCTCGGATTGCAAACCATCATCAGCCGTCAGGTCGACCTGTCACTCGAACCGGCAGTTCTGAGTATAGGTGCCATCCGGGGCGGCATCCGCGACAACATCATCCCCGACAAGGTGGAGATGCTGGGCACGGTGCGCACCTTCGACGAAGGCATGCGCGCCGGGATCCGGGATCGAATTCGCAACACGGTGGAAATGATTGCAAAGAGTGCCGGGGCCGCGGGAGAGGTTTTTTTCGACAGCGCCTATCCGGTGACGGTAAACGATGTGCCGTTGACCGAGCGCATGCTGCCGACCCTGCAAAAAGTAGCGGGCGCGGACAAGGTGGTGCTCGGCCAGAAAATCACCGGTTACGAGGATTTCTCCCACTATCAGAAAATCATTCCCGGGTTCTTCTATTTTGTCGGTATCGATCCCAAGGGTACGGCTCGGGGGCAAAGTGCACCGAACCACTCGCCGCGCTTCTTCGCCGACGAATCGGCGCTGGTGCTCGGCGTCCGATCGCTTGCCCATCTGACGCTGGACTACATGCAGTAAACTCTGCGCTGTTTATCTGGGGAGATGGATGGTGAAGCAACTCAAGGTCATGGCTTGCGCCGCTGCGTTCGCCGCCACCACGTTTGTGCCGGCAACCCTGCTGCATGCGGACTTGCAGGCGGACGAGAAGGGGTTTGCCAGGATGCAGCTTGGCGACGAAAACTGGGAAGAATATCCGGGCATCCCAGGGGTGAGCCGGATGACCGTCTACGGCGATCTGTCCAAGGCAGGGATCTATGTGATCCGGGTCCGGTTTTCGCCGGGCATCATGAGCATGCCGCACTTCCATCCGGAAGACCGGATGGTGACGGTCGTCAAGGGAATCTGGTGGACCGGAACCGGCGAAAACTTCGATCCGGCAAAAACCGAACCAATTCGCACCGGCGGCTTCATGCTCCATCCGGCCGGAGGGGCGCATTTCGATGGCGCCAAGGATGAAGAAGTAATTCTTCAAATGGCGGGCATGGGCCCCAGCGGCACGACGTTTTACAAGCCGGAACTCGGTCGTACCGGAAAGTCTCAGTAACCGGACAGGGGCCCGGGAAGCGGCAGGAGGTTCCTGCCGCTTTATTTATTTCACGCTCAAGAAGAGGATATGGTGCTTTCAGACATTGAAATTGCCCAGCAGTCCAGAATGCGGCGCGTCAACGTGCTTGCCCAGGAACGTCTTGGCATTGCCGACGAGCATCTGGAGCCCTACGGCCATTACAAGGCCAAGATCTCCCTGGAGTACCTGGAGAGCATCAAACATCGTCCGGATGGCAAGCTGATTCTGGTGACTGCGATCAGTCCGACGCCTGCCGGCGAAGGCAAGACGACCACAACAGTAGGCTTGGGCGACGCACTCAATCGCATCGGCAAAAACGCCCTGATCGCCCTGCGCGAACCCAGTCTCGGCCCGGTGTTCGGCATGAAAGGCGGTGCGGCCGGCGGAGGGTATGCGCAGGTGGTGCCGATGGAAGACATCAATCTGCATTTCACCGGCGACTTCAATGCGATTCAGCTCGCCAATAATTTATTGGCGGCGATGATCGACAATCACATTCATCACGGCAACGAACTGGGCATCGACGTGCGTCGCGTGACCTGGAAACGCGTGCTGGACATGAACGATCGCGCATTGCGCGACATTGTGGTTTCCCTGGGCGGCCCCGGAAACGGCTATCCCCGCGAAGACGGCTTTGACATTGTGGTGGCCTCGGAAGTGATGGCAATTTTTTGCCTGGCGACCTCGCTTGCCGATCTGAAGGAGCGGCTGGGCAACATCGTGGTGGCTTACACCCGCGAGCAGAAACCGGTGCGGGCGCGCGATCTGGGTGTGCATGGCGCCATGACAGTGTTGCTCAAGGACGCGCTCAAGCCAAATCTTGTCCAGACCCTGGAAAACAATCCGGCCATCCTGCATGGCGGCCCGTTTGCGAATATTGCACACGGCTGCAATTCGGTGATTGCCACGCGTGCCGGATTAAAGCTGGCCGACTATGTTGTGACCGAAGCCGGGTTTGGCGCCGATCTCGGGGCGGAAAAATTCGTGAACATCAAATGCCGGAAATCCGGTTTGAAGCCGGATGCCTGCGTGATCGTGGCAACGATTCGCGCGTTGAAATACCACGGCGGCGTGGATTTGAAGGAATTGAACACGGAGAATCTACCCGCTCTGGAGAAAGGCATCGCCAACCTCTCCCGGCATGTAGACAACGTGCGCAACCAATATGGATTGCCCTGCGTGGTCTCGATCAACCATTTCACCCACGACACTGAAGCGGAAGTCGAACTGCTGAAGAGACAAATCGGCGCACAGGATACGCCAGTGGTTCTGGCAAGACACTGGGCGAAGGGTGGAGCAGGTGCCGAGGAACTGGCACGCACGGTGGTGAACCTCATCGAGGAAAACAAAAAATCGACGTTCCGTCTTGTTTACGAAGATTCCGCCACTTTGTGGGACAAGGTCCGGGCGATCGCCACCGGAATTTATGGTGCCGCGGACATTTCCGCCGATGCAAAGGTCAAGGCGCAGATACAGAAATTGCAGGACGAGGGTTATGGGCACTATCCCGTCTGCATTGCCAAGACCCAGTACTCATTTTCGACGAATGCTTCCGCACGCGGAGCGCCGTCCGGCCATGTGATCAACATTCGCGAAGTGCGGCTGGCCGCCGGCGCGGAGTTTGTAGTGATGGTTTGCGGGGACATCATGACGATGCCTGGGCTGCCCAAGGTGCCAGCAGCCACCAAGATCGACCTGACTTCAGACGGAAAAGTGGTGGGTTTGTTCTGAGTAAAGACTGCTGCCCGTCAAAGGCAGGGGAAGGCTCTAATCATTCAGCGCGGAGAGCCGGCAACCCCCATCACCACTCTGACGCCGGAGACGACGGGAACCCACAGGGAGGAAAAAGCAGGGGTGCATTCGATTCTGGCCAAGGCGATCGGGCAGAACATTAAGGAAAAATCTCTTTGATCCGTACGCGATCGCCGTTCCCCAGGCATTGTTTTCGCTGAGTTTCCTTTGCCGAGCATTGCGAAGTCGAGTTGATACGGCTGATTCCGGATCGTCGCGTCGAGAGGGTCATCGGCGAATCCGACTGACCTGTTTGCTGGGCCAGTCCGGAGTGCCTGACGTGCTGCGGCGGACATGCCAATCGGTAATGGTTCGAGGAGAAGGGGCGCCATGCAGGAAAATCGGATCGAAGCTTTACAGGCCATGCCTATTTTCGGTGGCATCCGAAATGACGTACTGGCGTTTCTTCTCGGCAGCTCCGAAGTGCTTTCGTTGCGTGAGGGCGAATACTTCTTTCACGAAAACGATCGGGCCGAAGCCCTGTACGTTCTGGAGTCCGGTGAAGTAGCCGTGTTGAAACTCTGGAGCGGCAGGCAGAATGTCCTGCGCAATCTGCACAAAGGGGATTGCTTCGGCGAGATGGCCATCATGGACCTGTTTCCGCGCAGTGCTTCCATTCGCGCCGTAACCCCATGTTCGGCAATTCAGCTCTCGACCGCCAGCTTTCAGAAAATCTACGAAATGAACCTCGAACAGTTTGCGATCATTCAGATGAACATCGGTCGCGAAATCAGCCGGCGGCTGCGCGTCGCCGATGAGCAGTTGTTCCGTGTCAGGATGGGCGAATCGGAGATCGATCCCGCAATGGTGTTTCCGTCCACCTGAGAGGTGCTCGAGGCGAAGTCAAAATCTTGTCGGAAATATCCTACGTGCGTAGTACGTCGGAGTCCCTTCTTGGGCGCAAAGGAAGTGAAGAAACATATGGGAAGAAAGTGGGTTTCCCCCGATTCGACGGACACCCGGTTAATGAGGTAGTTGCGTCAATCCGGCAATACCGGGTGCTCCGCCCGGAAAGCCGCCCTGGTCGGGGGTTTCCGAAGGAGCGGGACTTCCAAACTTTGAATCTTGTGCTTATACTCGCGCGAGAGTTGGTTCGGACCACCAGAGAAAAGGGTGTTTCCTGTCCGAACCCGGTGATTGGACCCCAGTCCGGCCACGATCCGGACTGGTTGGGCAAGGAAGGAGAGCGGAGTTGGCCCTGGTGCTTGCTGTCGATATGGCCGGTGTCCCCAGCCGGTGGCTGATGGTCGAGGAAGCCATCTCCTACTATGCGCGACGCATGGTGGCGTGGTCGATTGGCGACGCGGTTGCGACCTATCGCGGAGGCATTTGCCGGTTGACTGGCAAGCGTTCCGAACTGTCCACCCATAGCATCATTGCCATCAAGGGCGCGGTGGATTTCGTCAAGGACCATCAGGCGGAGCCGCATCTTTCGAATACCTCACTGTTTTTCCGTGACCGGCACATGTGCGCCTACTGCGGGAACCAGTACAAGGAGCGCGACCTTTCCCGGGACCATGTGATTCCGGTGTATTTGAACGGGCGGGACCGCTGGATGAACGTGGTGACGGCCTGCCGTTCCTGCAACATCCGCAAAGGGGGGCGCACGCCGGAAGAAGCGCACATGCCGCTGCTTTACACGCCCTATGTACCGAATCGGTACGAACATCTGATTTTGCAGAATCGTCGTATTTTGCAAGACCAGATGGAATACCTGATGGTCAAGGTACCCAAACACAGCCGTCTGTACGCCTGAGGGTTGTACTGGCGATGGGAAAGCCGGCGTAAGGCCGGTTTTTTTTTGAAGTCAACGTGAAGGCATGACTGGCGTTACCTTTCGATGTTTCCGCCTGGATCAGTGAAGCCCCGAATGATGATAAAAAGTCTGCTGATCGGTATCTCTGTCGCCCTGACGCTCGTGGCCTGCCAGACCAATCAGGTGACGGGCCGCCAGCAACTCATGCTGGTGTCGGAAAGCTCCGCGATCGGGGCGTCCAAGACCGCCTATTCCGAAATGTTGCTACCCCTGGAGAAAAAGGGGAAAGTCGATTCCGATCCGGCGGTGACGGCGCGGGTTCGGGCAATCACCGGGCGTTTGATTGCCCAGGCCATCAAGTACCGTCCGGAAACCGAGGCCTGGGAATGGAGCGTGAAAGTCATCGACGATCCGAAAACCGTCAACGCCTGGTGCATGGCGGGCGGGCGCATGGCTATCTACACCGGACTGATCGAACAACTCAAGCCCAGCGACGATGAACTGGCGCAGGTCATGGGTCACGAAATTTCCCACGCCTTGGCAAAACACACGGCGGAGCGCATGTCACGCGCCATGGCAATGCAACTGGGACTGGGCATTGTTGCCGCCACCCAGAGCGGAAGCGAGTATTCGGGCATCGCGTTGACCGGGGTACAACTCGCTGCGGTGGTGGCTCTGGAGTTGCCGAACAGCCGGGAAGCGGAAACCGAGGCCGACCGGGTGGGAATCGAAATTGCCGCGAAGGCGGGTTACAACCCGAATGCCGCCGCGAGTTTGTGGGAGAAAATGGCCAAGGTCGGCGGCGGCGGATCGTCTCGAACGGATTTCCTGTCCACGCACCCGGCACCGGTCAAACGCATGGAAGCGCTCGCCGCGCTGGCTCCGCAAATGATGCCGTATTACCTCGACAAAACGCCACGCCCGACCTACCCCTTGCGTTAGTTTGCCCGCGAACGGGTAGTGACGACTGCTCCCTCGGTTAACGAATCGGAAATGAAAGGAAACTGAATACCGCACCACCGGGACGCAGAGGTACCGAGGAAAAACAATTTACTGCATATCTGCGGTACTCACGAAAAAGTTGAGTGCGGTGCACAGGACAGTTGGCTGAAATATCGAACTTCTCCGTGCCTCGGAGTTTCTGTGGTGCGATGTTATTTGGGTTCAGCGATCACCCTTACCGACCTTTAAACACCGACGCGCGTTTGGCCAGCGCGCGAGCTGTGGAGGGATCGCAAATTCATGACCAGCAGGCTGTAATTCTTTTCGATCGACACGCCCGGATCGGAAGCGGCGTCGTTTGGCGCGTTCGCCAGGGTGGAGGGCAGGGGTTTGCGGATGAGTGCCGGCAGTGGATCAGGAGTCAGGCGCCACGGCGTCGAATCCGGCGTTACACACATCGGACCCGTCGGCCGGAATTGTTTTGCCGGCTAGTTTCTGGAAGGGCACCCAGAGAATTGACGTTGCAAGCCGTCCGACCGTTTCGATGATGCCGCCGGGCGCCACGCCGATGTTGAATTTCGTGAAGGTACCGCTGACCTCGATGGGTGTGGACAAGCTCAGGAACTGGGCGCTCTTGGCTTGGGGACGCATGTTCAATTTAACGTTTTCGGTATTGAAGTCGGCGCCACCTTTTCCGGTGACGCGCATGCGGCTGGTGTCCAGCACAATGGACTTCTCCACCAGTTTCCCGTCCCCCAACTGGAAGCGGCCGATCGCGCAGTTGATTTTCGACGCCTTCCCCGGATCCACCGCCGGAACCAGGGCAACCAGAATATTGACCGCCCACAGGTCGAAAATGCCCGCCTGCATGTTTTTCGGCCAGACGGCAAATTCGATGCGCCCATTACCATTTTTGAGCACGTCCGCGAGATACTGTGCGCGCGAATCCACGTTCATCTTCAAGCTGAACAAGCCCTGCAAGTCGGTTTCAGGTTTGATCCGTCGAGCGAGAATGCCGTAGTCGAATCGATCGACGTCAATATGCAGGTCCACCTTCACGTCCCGGTCGGTGGGTTCGTAGCCGAGGGAAAATTTCGCGGAGCCGCCGGGCACGTTGACTTCCACCGGCCCAATGTCGGCACGCCCATTTTCGAGTTTCGCTTCCAGTCGCCCGCTACCCAGTTTGTCTTCCCCAGACAAGACTTGATCGACTTGCACTTTGAGAAAGGCGTCCTGGCGGCGCAGAACTTCCGGACTGAGCAGTTTCTGGGTGGTCTGGCTGGCTTGCGCGGCCTTGGCACGCAATTCCTCCGCTGTCAGGGGCTTTTCTGTTTCCGGGACGGGTTTTTTTTCGACCGGCGACCAATCGCCGAAGCGGAAATTATCCAGTTGAATGTTCGGCGCGGACAAGGTGACATCAAGTTTGGGCCGCACGCCCTGCGTATCCAGGCGTCCGGTGCCGTTTAAAACGCTTTGCCCGACCTGGAGTCGAAGCTCGTCAACCGCGTACCCGAGAGAGGACATCCGGAATTGTCCGGCGGCAGACCATGGCCCCCAGGGCGGCAGGGAGGCGCGCATCAGCTTATTCAGGTTGTCAAAACGTGTGCCCTGCATGTCCAGTGCGAGCTTGAGTTCGCTACCTACTGGTCTCGCAATCTCGCCTGCCAATTTCACCCGGGTGTCCGCGGCCTCCGCATGGAACTGGAAGGGCAGTGGAAGTTTCGGATTCAACAAGTCTTCGGCCCGGGCGGTTTCCAGTCCCAGAAGGATCGGGACATCATCAATGGCGCCGTGCAGGTTCAGACGTAGCGGTGCGCCCGGCTCCGCGCGCAATTGCCCTTTGTCGAGTGCAATGCGAGCCTGTGCGCCGGTGTTGGCATCACGCAGGGTGATGCGACCACCCCCGATGTTACCGAGCAACTCGGAACGTCCCAGCATGTCACCCAGACGGCTGGCGCGGGCCATGAGATGGAAACCAAACTCCTGGAACGTGGCCTCCAGATTTGCGTTCATCCCCAGTTTTCGCATCATCGAGCCGATATCGATATTGCTGGCGAACAGCCAAAGTCCAGCCCTCGGCTCCGCGCCCCGCAGATCGAGCAGCACGGCGCCGTTGAGCGCAGTGCCGGCCATCTTGACGGCAAACGGGGAGGGGTGCATGTAACCTTCGCGAATGCGGCCGTCGAAGGAAACGTCTGTTACCTCGAGCGGGCTGCCGGGAAAACGCGCGATGCGAACTTCGATGTCGGAATCGGTCAGGTCGATGCCTTGCGGAAGAATGGGGATGTCAAGCACCGGGCCTTCGGATTCCTGCATGTTTGTTTTTTTCGATTTTGGAATCAGCGACTCGATTTCCTTCACATCGATTTGTTCCGCGGCCAGGCGGACTTGGAGCAGCGGCTGGCTGCCAATGCCGGTGCGCGCGAGATCGGCCGAAATCGCGCTGCGGCCGAGGCGAAACGATAAATCGTCCAAACGCCATTCAGTCGTGCGCAGGGTTGCCTTTCCCGACAATCGTATGGGTGCTTCGGCGCCGGGCGTGAAGCCGAACCAGCTGGCGAGTTCGCCGGCCTGGGGCGCGTTGACCGAGAATTTCAGCGTCGGTCCGGTATCCGCGGTAGGCGCTTGCAGGAGTCCGGCAATGTTCAGACTCACCGGCCCGGAACGCAGTGAAAAATCCAGTGGGGATTGCGCGCCGAGCATCATCGGCTCCAGTGCGCCGCCCCGCAGTTTGGCGGTGAAGGGGTGTTCCAGCAGGGTACCCGTCATGTCGCCGGTCAATGCTTTCCCGGCAGGCAGGACCAGAGAAAAATCATGCAAGGAGAAGTCGACCGGCCGGCCGCCTTCTAGGTTGCCATAACTGAATTGGCCTTTCCGGATGTGGAGTCCGACATCCAGGCTGCGTACCAATTCGCTCACCTGGTTTCCGCTGGCGCCGAGTTTCAAGTCGAACCGGCCAAGATGGCCCTTGATGCCACGCGCACCAATCAGAAATTCGGCAAGGCCACCCAAATTGGAATCCTGCGTTCCCAGAGCCAGTTGGAACTTCGGCGGCGTGGCGGTCGCATCGGCGGTGACGCCACCCCGCAGGGTGACGTTGGTGACGGTGGCCACAACAGGTGCCTGGAGCCGGCCGTTTTCCAGTTTGAGGCCGAGACTGACATCCTGGACGTCCCCGGGCAGGCTCATCCAGCGCTGTACTGCCAGCGTAAGATCAATGTCCGCGTCGTTGAGTTGCCCAAGACTGAACGTGGCCGTGGATAAGTCCCGGTATAAATCGGAGAGACTGCGGGGTGGCTCGGTCGAAGCCGGGGGTTGCGCGGATTCTCCGTTGTCGTTATGCAGGAATGGTCGCAGATCCAACGTGGGCAAGGTGAGAGAACCGGTGATTTTGGGTTTTTTCCCGGAAGAGTCGATCCCCAATGTGCCGATCAGTGTTGTTTTTCCCATTGCGCCGCTCAATTGAGTGAGCGCCACTTTGCGCGCGGAGTATTGAACGGTGCCAGCCATCCCTGTTGCGCCCACGTCCGGCAAGCGCGTCTGCGTCAGGCGTTCGAATTCCGCGAGGTTTTCCGTGCCAAGCCCGAAGGCGATGTCTCCCTGATTACCACTGACCGTGCCATGCAAATAAAGAATCGTGCTCAGAAATGTCAGTTTCATTTCGATCGGCCAGGGCTTTCCGCCGACCAGATCGACCAGACGTCCGCCCTGAAATTCCAACTGGTAGGGAAAAGTCTTCTCGACCGCGCCGTCAAGATTCATGGTGAATGGCTGGCCCGATGGGGAACGCGCGTGCAGCTTGTGCAAATCGAAAAAATGACTCACGCCATCCGGCCCAACGTATTCAACGTTGAGTTGCTCCAGGGAAATGCGCTGGATGTCCAGGGCAGACACGGCCTGTTCCGCACCGATTGCCGTTGGATTGTCAGACTTCGGCGGTGGAGGTATGGGCGCGGGAGCGGCGATGCGTGGCGCAAAAGTCCAGTTGCCCCGACCGTCCGCGTTGCGTTGCAGGCGCAGTTTCACACGACTCCCGGACAGTTCGTCGATCCGGAGTTTTTTCTCGAACAGCAAAGGCCAAAGGTCCAGGGCGAGGCGTGCCTCGCCCAGGCTCGCGAAATCGCCGCCCTCGAATCCGGGGGCGTTGGCAATGTGCAATCCGCCCACACGTAGACTTGGCTGCGCGGAAATTTCCAGCTCGAGCGGGCCATCCAGACGTACCGGCCTGCCGATATTGTCACTAAACGTCGTCGCGATGCTCTGGCGCAGGGCGGCGGCATTCAGCGTGATGCCGAAGGAGGCGATGTAGAACGCCACAGCCAGTCCGATTGCAATGACCGAGAAGGCGATCCGCGATGCCCAGCGCAGGACGCGGCGAAACAGACTGTCGGGCCCGAGTGAAATCATGTGCGGAATTATCCCCCAACCAGCCGGCGTGGCGGCTTCCCGCGCATGGGCGATCGCCATGGGTTCGAACAGCGGGGAGAATTGCCGTCCTGCATGAACGGCACCCTCAAGGGATACGTCGCCTTATCGACCGACGAGCTCGCCCACAATTGTGTCAAGCTGCGCCAGCATCTGAGCGATATCCGCCTCGCTGATATTGAGCGCTGGCATGAAGCGCAGCGTCGCCGGGCGCGGCGCATTGAGCAGAAGCCCGCGCTCCCGCGCAGTATCCACAATGGCGTTGGCGATGTCTCGATTCAAATCAAGTGCGATGAGCAACCCGCGGCCACGCACCTCGCCCAGTTTGTAGCGTTCGGATATTTTCCGCAGGCCGGCACCCAACGAGCGCTCCCTGTCGCCGACGGCCGCCAGAAATCCGGGTGCGGCCAGGGCATCGAACACGGCACAGCCCACCGCTGTCATCAGCGGATTGCCGTTGAACGTTCCCCCCTGATCGCCATGGTCGAAACAGCTCACCGCTTCGCTGGCGAGGAGTGCGGCCAGCGGCACACCTCCGCCAAGGCCCTTGCCCAGGGTCATGATGTCCGGGAGCACGCCGGCGTGCTGGAAGCCAAACATCTTGCCGGTGCGGCCCATGCCGGTCTGCACTTCATCCAGGATCAGCAGGATGCCGCGCTCTTCCGTGAGGCGACGCAGGGCGCGCAAATAACCATCGCTGGCCGGGATCACTCCGGACTCCCCTTGTATCGGCTCGAGCATCACGGCGACTGTGCGATCGTTGATCGCAGACTTGACCGCTTCGATGTCGTTGAGAGGAACTTTCGGAAAACCCGGCACCTTGGGTTCGAAAAGTTTCTCCCACTGCGACTTGCCGGATGCCGACATGGTGGCAAGGGTGCGTCCGTGGAAGCCATGTTCCATGGTGATGATTTCGAATGCGCCGTGACGGTGTTTGGCGCCCCATTTTCGGGCCAGCTTGATTG
>JBJXFN010000005.1:0-9315 GCA_046155535.1 Burkholderiales bacterium | reverse complement strand
TGGATGAACTGGCCACGATCATCCTCACCATTCCGGTGATTTTCCCGGCGATCATGGGCCTGGATTTATGGGGGCTGGACTACAGCGAAAAAGCCATCTGGTTCGGCATCCTGATGCTGATGGTGGTACAGATCGGGCTGGTACATCCGCCGGTCGGCCTCAACATTTACGTGATCAACAGCCTCGCCCGCGACGTGCCGATGATGGAAACCTTCAAGGGTGTGATCCCGTTCCTCATCTCCGATTTCCTGCGTGTGATCCTGCTGTTCTTCGCGCCGGTCGTGAGCCTCTATGCGGTGCGGATGATTTCCTGAACGACCCGGCCTGGCGATCCGCCGGCCGGTCTTGCATCACCTTTCATTTTCGTTATCATATTTCCCGACTCGACAGGTCGATTCCATCCGCACGTTTCGCGAATGATGCAGACCCTTTTCGCCGCGACCCCTGAATTCTGGAAAGACCGTTTTCGGGCAAGCGCCCTGCATTTCCTGATCAGCGCGCTGATTGCGGGATTGGCCGCATTACTGGTTTTTCTGGTCTGGTATCCGGCCCCGTTTCGCGAAATTTCCGGGGGCCGCGAGCTGTTTCTGATTCTGGTCACGGTCGATGTCATTCTTGGACCGCTGATCACGCTGACGATATTCAACCGCACCAAACCCTGGCGGGCATTGCGCCGCGATCTGGCTCTGGTGGGCCTGACCCAGCTCGCCGCGCTGGGCTATGGCATGTGGACAGTATTCGTGGCGCGCCCGGTGCATCTGGTGTTCGAATACGACCGCCTGCGCGTGGTCCATGCAATCGAAGTTCCCGGGCAATTGCTCGGTGAGGCGTCGCCCGAATTCAGAACGCTGCCGCTGCTCGGACCCAGGCTTCTGGCATTGCGTCCGTTTCACGACGATGCTGAAAAAGTCAGTCTGACGATCGCGGCAATGCAAGGGCTGCCCCTGGGCGCACGCCCGGAATTGTGGCAACCCTACGCCGATGCACGCACCCGAATTCTGGCGGCGGCAAAACCAACGCTGGAATTGAAAAAACGATTCCCCGATCAGGCAGGACAAATCGATCTGGCGCTAGCGCGCACCGGGCATCCGCCGGATTCCGTGGTCTACCTGCCCATGGTGGGAAGAAAGACGTTCTGGACCGTGCTGCTCGATTCGTTCACCGCGGAAGTGCTCGGTTATCTCCCGATCGATTCTTTCTGAGCGCCCGGGCAACTCGCGGCGCGAGTCGGATTTTCCTTACGGCTGCCAGCCCGGTGGTTCGCAGCGCTGATAGTTGCGCGGATAGGCGGCTTTTTCGCCAAGTTCGCGTGCGGCGCGCCAGGCCCATCTCGGGTCATCCATCACGGCACGCGCAATCGCCACCAGATCGGCCCGCCCGCCGCCGATGATTTCTTCGGCCTGCCGCGCCCGCGTGATCATGCCCACCGCCATCACGGGAATGCCGGCCTCCTTCCTGACTTTTTCAGCGAACTGCACGTTGTAGCCGGGCGCCAGCGGTATTTTCTGGCGCGGATCCAGATGCGCGGAAGTCACATCGATCACATCGCAGCCCAGCGCCTTCAGCGCGCGGGCAAATTCGACCGTCTCCTCCGGCGTCCAGCCGCCCTCGATCCAGTCAGTGGCCGAAACCCGAACGCCCAGAACGCGATCCTTCGGCCACACGGCCCGCACCGCTTCGAACACTTCAGTCGGAAACCGCATGCGCCCGGCAGTGTTGCCGCCATATTCGTCGTTGCGCTGATTGGAAATCGGCGAAAGAAATTCATGCAGCAGATACCCGTGGCCGATGTGCAGTTCGGCCAAATCGAAACCGATGCGCGCCGCGCGTTGCGCGGCCTGGACGAACTGCTGTTTCACTTCAGCCAGACCCGCCCGGGTCAATGCCTGGGGAACGTGCCAACCCGGGCCAAAGGGCAGGGCCGACGGTGCCACCGTTTCCCAGGCGCCCTCTGCGGCGCCCAGCGATTTCCCGCCATCCTGGGGAGTGTGCGCAGAACCTTTGCGACCCGCATGCGCCAGTTGAATGCCGAGTTTCGCCACGCCATGCAGGCGGCAGAAATCGACAACGCGTTTAAGCGCCTGCTCGTTTTCATCACTGTAGAGCCCAAGACAACGATTCGAAATGCGGCCCACGCGGGACACATGGGTCGCCTCGGTGATCAACAATCCGCCCGCCCCCATGGAAAGCTGCCCAAGGTGCATCAGGTGCCAGTCCGTGGCGGATCCGTCGTCGGCCATGTACTGGCACATCGGTGAGACCACAATACGGTTGGGCAATTCAAGTCCGCGAAGTTTGAACGGTGAAAACAGCGCGCTGGTCATGTGTAAGGCGTCCGCAAGGCGACAAAGGTGGCGGATTCTAACAGTCCGGCAGGCCGAGCCAGTGATACACCCCGTCATGCCGGCACGCGCTTTTGTCCGAATGCCCGTTTCGGGATATGCTGGCGCTGCGGAGCGAGCGATGGCCGGAAATCAGGCGGAATTGCCCAATTTTTGCCGCCAATAAAAAAGCATCAACCATGAAGGAGGGAGAACATGAACGGCAACCTGCACAAGCAAATCCAACTGGCGCATGCGCGCCGCCAATTCCTGCGCAAGCTCGCAATCGGTGGTGCGGCGCTCGGCGTCCCGTCGCTGGCCGTCGGCAAGGAATGCAAACTCACCGAGCAGGACATTCTCGGACCGATGTACAACTACGGTGCGCCGATGTTCCAGGTCAAACTGGCTGCCGACAAGGAGCCGGGACAGAAACTCATGCTGCGCGGTGCCGTCGTGAGCCAGGACTGCCGCACGCCGCTGCCCAATACCCTCATTGAAATCTGGCAGGCGAACGATGCGGGTCACTATGACAAGAAACAACCGGGCAATTTTCTGGAGCCGCCGCCCCCGTTTCATCTGCGCGGCATGTTGCTCACCGATGCCAAGGGGCGCTACGAAATTGAAACCATCGTGCCCGGCGCCTACCCGATTCCGCCCGGCGTGCCCGGATTGGAAAAGTACGGCGGCCTGACGCGGGCGCGGCATATTCACATCAAGGTTCTGCCCTTCCTGCACACGGCATTGACCACCCAGCTTTATTTCAAGGGCGACGAACATCTGGCGAAAGACCCCTGGGCGGGCCACAAGCCTTCCCTGGCGCTCGACATGAAGCAGAACGGGAGTTTCATGGTTGCCGACTTCGATTTTGTCCTGAGCAGCGGTCTGTAATCTGCACCAGGGTGCGACGCGCCGTGTCCGGCGTGCCGCACCGGTTTGCAATTTCTTGTCACTTTTTTATCGGAGCACGCGTGAAACTCTGGATTTTTGATTCCAATGCACCGCATGAAGACATCGAGGCCGGCTGTAAAGCCGCCGCGGCGTTAATCGAAAAACGCGGACTGACTGTGGAAAAAGCCTATGAGGCGGTGTTGAAGCGCAGTGGCCGGGAACGTTTTGAACGGCGCGCGGCGCAAGCCTGGGACGACGCCGAAGACGAAGCCTTGCGGGTCACCTACCACGGCAAGGATCCGGAAGACGAACCCGTCATGGGCCCGGCCGAAACGCCGAAGCGGAATAATTCCTAGCAGGTTGTTGAAACACGTCCGTCACTCGCGCGAAAGCGGGGGTCCCGCATTTGGGCCGCTTTTGCTATCCATCGCAGACTGGATTCCCGCTTTCACGGAAACGACGTTTCAGACGGAGTTCGCGCGAACAAACCGCCAGGCGTCCCCGCGCAACTGAGGGATCAAAAACTGGCTTGCAGCCGCCGTTCCTGCACCGCGCCCCAGGTGTCCTGCCAATCGTTGCCGGAAAAGTCCCGTTGTTTGCCGTCGGTTGCGAAAAAGCGATTCGGCATCTGGAACATGCCCAGCAATAACGCACCTGCCGGGCCGGCCCAGGCTTCGTGCCGGCTGCCCGCCGGGCGCCATACGAAATCTCCCGCCTGACAAATGCCCTCCCCGCACACCAGACTGCCTTCGAGCACGTAAGTCTGTTCGATCTCCACGTGTTCGTGATCGGGCAGGCGTGCGCCCGGCGCCATTCGCAGGATCGAAGTCAGCAGGCCGGAGCTGCGATCAGCAAGCAGCGTTCTGGACTCGATGCCGGGATAAGGCGAGGCCTTCCACGGCAGCGAGGCCACCGACACAAAACGAGAGGCCAATGGCGGGAGCTTGGCGTGTTGTGCAACGTCCGGCGTCACTGCGCTCATTATTCAATCTCCTGAACAAACGGAAGCAGGCTCGAGCCCGACAGCCTATCTCGCGTTGCTCTGCGCCCTGGCGACCACGGCGGGCACGCCGAATTCGCGGCGGCAGACTTCGGCAAGCACCGCAACCCCTTCGCGAAGGGTGGCTTCCGAGGGATGGGCAAAACACATGCGGATCCGGCGACGGCCCGCGGCGGTATTGGTCATCCACTCGGCGCCCGGATTGACCGCCACACCCGCAGACAATGCGGCCTGCGCGAGCCTGGTCGTATCCACAACGTCAGGGAACGTCACCCACAAAAATATGCCGCCCGCCGGCTCCTCGAATGCGGCCGCGGCCCCGAAGTTTGCGCGCAGGGCGTCCATCAACACGTCGAGTTTGCGCCGCAGGGCCTTGCGCAAGGCCTGCACATGGGTGTCGAAGCTCTCCCGGCAATATTCGGCAAGCACCATTTGATCGAGCGCTCCCGAACCGCCATCGTTCTTGATGCTCAACAGGCGGCTCATCAGTGGCCAGCCAGTCACCAGCCAGCCCACCCGCAATGCCGGTGAAACCGATTTCGAAAACGAACCGATGTGGATCACCCGGTCGCTGCTGTCCATGGCGCGCAGCGCGGGCGGGCGCCTGCCCTCCCACACCAGATCCGCATAACATTCGTCCTCGAATATCGGCACGCCATATTCCGCGGACAAGGCGAGCAACTGTTCGCGCCGGCCTTCGCTCATGATGGTCGCCGTCGGATTCTGCACGGTCGGAATGGTGTAGATGTACTTGGGCCGGATGCCGCGGCCAGCAAGGTCCGCCAGGGTTTCCCGGAGCGCCGTTGTGCTCAATCCATCGTGATCGACGGGCACACCGACAATGTTCGCACGCAGGCGCTGCAGGCGACTGATGGTGCCGCCATAGGTTGCCTGCTCGACGATTACCGTATCGCCGGGTGCCACCAGCGCGGCATTCACGAAATCCAGGCCCAGCAGGGACCCGGAGGTGATCAATACTTCATCGGGCGTGCAGGAGATGCCGGCATCCCGCGCCAGTTTCGCGGCAACGAACTCGCGCAACTGCCGGTGCCCCAGCGGCCCGCTTTCCAACCCGTAGTTCGCCAACGTCCGGCCTTCCCGTTTCAGCACTCGCGTGGCCGCAGCCATCAAACCTTCGACCGGCACGCTGTCCGGATCGTTGTGCCCGCCGGTGAAATTGTATTTCGGAAAGCCTGTCCATTTTGCCGCCGCGGGCGGCAGACCTGGACGCAGCAATCCTGAATAGTCAAATGATTCGGTTGCCATCGAAATTTCCCTTCTGGGTGCGAACGCGTCCGGGTGAAGCCCGCGCGCCGGAATCCCACTATGCCCTTTCCATCTCGCGACAACAAGCGGTCCGGTGGAAATCGTGGCGGGTTTTCAGCGCACCGCCGGGGCAAATGCCGGGGACGAACCGGGCAACCGTGCAAAAATGGCAGCCTCGCGTGGGTAACACTGCCGGCTCAGGTTTGCGAAATCCGCCTCCTGGCGCGGAACCTCCACCACGTAGGAAATTTTTTCGTTTGCCAGAAAGACCAGGGTCGAAATAACATCGGAAACCGCTATCCGGCTGAACAACTCGCTGTTCCAGTCGCGAGCGCCCAGCACCTCGCGCGCGGCCGACGCATTGGTATAAGGTCCCAGGACACATACCCGATCCCAGTCGCGCCGGGTACGCAATCGGGAAATGTCCAGTCGGGCGCCATTTGAAAATGCCAGTTCGCCGCGAAGCATACCCATCACGTCGTGGCTCTTGTGGGCACTGGTGTAGGGAGATTCACCGGTGATGGCCTGATACGCGGATGCAACGCCGTCGATGACGGCTTCCGGAAAAGCACGCAGCGCAGGATGCAACGACGCCAGGAAAAAACTCGTCACAAACAGCGCCGATGCCCCCGAGATCCACAGCAGAATCCGTCCCCCTCCCGTGCTCCGCGCCAGCGCACCGAGCACCACACTGACTGCCAACAGGGCCAGAATCACCGGCCCGGTAAAAATGAACAGAATGGCACCCTGGGCATCGCTGGCCGCGGTGAAACAGGTAAAAACGAACAGGCCGGCGGCGCTTATCAGCGACACCACGGCGAACCCGTTCCGCACGGCAAATTTCCGCTGGCTGCTCATCGCTCGGGATTCCAGCCGGCGGTGAGCGGCTCAAGCCGCCTGCTTTTCCGCCGGCGGGAAAAGCGCCGCGATGTCCACGCCCATGGCGCAAGCGACGGCGTCCTCGACGCGGTCGAGCCAGACAAACTGAAGTTTTTCGCGCGCATCCGGCGGCACATCGTCGAGGTCCCGTTCGTTGCGCCGCGGCAGCATCACCGTGCCGATGCCGGCGCGCAGGGCAGCGAGCACCTTCTCCTTTACGCCGCCGATCGGCATGACCAGTCCGCGCAGGGAAATTTCTCCCGTCATCGCGACATCGGCACGCACTGGTTTTCCGGACAACAACGAGACCAGCGCCAGAAACATTGCCACTCCGGCACTCGGACCATCCTTGGGCGTGGCGCCCGCCGGGACGTGCACATGCAGGTCGAACCTGTCCAGGGACTCCCCGGCATAGATTTTCGCCAGAGTGAGCGCCGCCTGGGCCGACTCTTTCATCACATCCCCCAGTTGCCCGGTCAGGATCAGCTTGCCCGAACCCGTCACCTTCGAAGCCTCGATGAACAGGATGTCCCCGCCCACGGGCGTCCAGGCCAGTCCGGTCGCCACACCCGGCACTGACGATCGCTGCGCCAGTTCGTTGTCGAATTTTCGCGCACCGAGAATCGCATGCAGGTCCGTCGCGTCCACGACGACCGGCTGCGTCCCGCCTTCGACGAACCTCATCGCCACCGAGCGCATTACCGCACCCAGTTCGCGTTCCAGGTTGCGCACGCCGGCCTCGCGGGTGTAGTCACCAATCAGCGCGCGAAGCGCCGCATCCGACACACTCACCTGTTCCGCATTCAGGCCGTTGGCTTCGAGCTGACGCTTCACCAGGTAGCGTTTCGCGATCTCCAGTTTCTCCTCCTCGGTGTAGCCGGGGAGCTGGATCACTTCCATGCGATCGCGCAGCGGCCCGGGAATGGTATCGAGCTGGTTCGCCGTCGCGATGAACATCACGCGCGACAAATCGAAATCCACGCCGAGGTAATTGTCGCGGAATTTTGCGTTCTGCTCCGGATCGAGCACTTCCAGCAGCGCACTGGACGGGTCACCGTGAAAGCCGCCGGCGCCAAGCTTGTCGATCTCGTCCAGCATGATCACGCCGGCGCGAGATTCCGCGCGGCGCACCGCCTGGATGATGTTGCCCGGCAGTGCTCCGACATAGGTGCGCCGATGTCCGCGGATTTCCGCTTCGTCGTGGGTGCCGCCGAGTGCCACGCGCTGGAACTTGCGGCCAGTGGCCCGCGCGATGGATTGGCCGAGCGAAGTCTTGCCCACGCCGGGCGGGCCGACGAAGCACAGGATCGGGCTCTTACCCGCCGGGTTGAGTTTTCTCACCGCGAGATATTCAAGGATGCGGCGTTTGATCTTCTCCAGGCCGAAGTGATCCTCGTCCAGCACCCGACGCGCCGCCCGGATGTCGATGGCGTCTCCAGGCTCTGCCTTCCAGGGCAGTTCGGTCAACCACTCGAGATAAGTACGCAGCATCGCATGTTCGCCGCTGTTTTCGCCCATGCGTTCCAGGCGCTTGAGTTCCTTGCGCGCATGCTTGAGGGTTTCCTCGGGCATGCCGGCCTCATCGACTGCCTTCTTCAGTTCTTCAAGTTCCGCCAACGTGTCTTCGCCATCCCCGAGCTGTTTCTGGATCTGGCGCATCTGTTCGCGCAGCACGTGCTCACGCTGGCGCTCGTCGAATTCCTTCTTCGTCTTCTCCCCGATTTCCCTGGACAGTCGCAGCACCTGTACACGCTCGCCGAGCATGGCCAGCACGCTGTCCAGTCGCAACCGAAGGTCGAAGGATTCCAGCAGTGCCTGCTTTTCCTCGCTCTTCACGTCCAGCAGGTTGGCGACCATGTCGCTCAGCAACGCGGGCGAGGTCATCGCCTGCACCACGCCAACAAGTTCATCCGGAACATTCGGCAACAGCCGGATCGCCTCCGCCGCGCTCTCCTTCAATTGGAGAAAGCGCGCCTCGATGTCGGCGCCGGACTCTTCACGGGTCTCCACTGTGGCCACACGCGCCACCATGAATGGCCAGCCCTCCAGGAATTCCAGCACCCGGAAACGCGACTGTCCCTGGATCAGCAGGTGGTGTGCCCCCTCCGTGCCGGGCATGTATTGAACTACCTGGCCGGCAGTGCCCACCCAGTAAAGATCATCGGGTTCCACGGTGTTTTGCCGGGGGTCACGCTGCAGGAGAAAGCCCACAGGTTTCCCGACACGCGCCGCTTCCTGCGCGGCCGCCACCGAGGACGCGCGGCCGATGTTGATCGGTGACATGACACCGGGAAACAACACGGCATTGCGCAGCGGAATGACAATCAGCGCATCTTCGGGGAGCGGCTTCACAGACGCACCCTCCCCGCCGGCATTCTTGTCCGGCGCCGTCCCGGCCGATCCACTGCCTGACAACATGTCCTGCACCCTTGGCCAGAAGTTCATTTAGTTTCCTTTTCGCTGAAAAATCAGAGTCAAACTCGTCTCTTCGTTTCTTGACCGCGGGGGCTGTCAGTACGAGTTCCAACGACCCATGCGGGCTCCGGGCATGGGAAGCCAGATGAAGGCTGATTCCCGGGATTCAAGGCGGCAGGGCGGCCACAAGAGTGTTCAGCGTGGCCCCGTTGCGCTCTGTACTCGCACTTCATCCGTCCTATACTCGCGCTTTATCTCTCCCATACTTGCTTGGTCGACCGCCCGTGATCCTCTTCTTTTTCATTGTGGGTGTCGCGACCTTGCTCGGTGCGGTCGCCGGATACTTTCTCCTGCGCCGGTGGGGACGCGGGCCGGCCATCGCCGGCATCGTTTTCGGGATCCTTGCCGGTGTCCTGTTGTTTCCGTTTCCGATCCATGGCGGTGCGACTTTTCTCGGAGCGGTACTGTGGGAGGAGATCCAACAGCTGGCGGACTCACAGACCGCGCGGCGCGATAAACGTCGCGATGAAAGTTTCCGCAGCCGCT
>JBJXFN010000003.1:0-3061 GCA_046155535.1 Burkholderiales bacterium | reverse complement strand
CACGCCAGGTGCAGGGCTTGAGCGGCATCGTCGCGCTCGATTCAAACGGCGAAGACGTCAGCGCCCTCGATACGCAGGGCCGCGTATGGATCATCTCGAATTTCGGCGTCGGCGCGCCGCGCCAGATAATGGGGATCCCGCAAATGTCCCGGCTGGGAAATCGCGCTCCACAGTGGGCGCTCAGTGCGGACTGTGCTGCGGGACGGGGGAGGTTGTGGAATCTGAAATACCTTCCGCTCGACCAGGAAACATCCGGGCGGATGGTTGGCCTTTTTGCCCGGCAGGGCCTGGACTCGTGCGGAGCGAGTGGATCCGTGCAGTTGACACTTGGCAAGGTGGGCAAGGGCGCCGTGTCGACAGATCCCGCCGGCTTCGATCCAGACGATCTCATCGGCGTGTGCAATGTCGATTGTGCCGGCCCGATAGTATTGACCGTTCGGCGGCGCAACGCCCTGCCGGTGCATGCCACACCCGCCCCAGGTTGGCAGTTTGAAGGTTTCAATGCCGAGTGCGCGGACGGAAACCCGTTACTTGACATCGACGCCACGTGTATAGCTCGCTTTCGCCCGAGTGAAAGGGTCGGCAGGCTCACTGTATCGATCACGGGAGGCGGACGCGTAACCAGCTTACCCGCGGGCATCGACTGCGGCACGGATTGCAGCGCGCTCTATTCGCTGGGAACGGAAATTCGGCTCACCCCCGTCCCTGACCCCGGATTTGCCTTCGTCGGCTGGAGCGGCCCTTCGAACACCAATCAGAGAGACTGCAGAGACGGCACGGTGACCATGAACGTGATTGGAAAAATCGTCGTCCGCAACGGCAATCCTGGAATCCAATATCCATTGAAGCATTGCACCGCGAACTTTGCGCCGTCGCCTCGGATTTCTGTCACGGCGCAGCCGGGCGGCACGGTCACCACGATGCCGGCGGGCATTCAATGCGGCGCCACCTGCACACAGGTATTCCCCGCCGGGACCCGGCTCACTCTGAGCGCTATCGCGGATGCTAACTTCCGCTTCGACGGCTTCGTGGAAGCCGAGTGCCGCGCGCCGATCAGCCTGACGAAGGACGTGAATTGCACGCCCGTGTTCACCTCCACCACTGCCGGAATGCTGACGGTCAACGTGATAGGCAACGGGCGCGTCACCAGCAACCCGGCGGGTATCGATTGCGGCAACGACTGTTCGGAGACATTCCCTCCCGGCATCAACGTCACGCTGACACCCGTGCCGTTGCCGAACCACGCCTTCAGCGCGTGGTCGGGAGACGCTGATTGCTCAGACGGCCAGGTGCGCCTGGACGCCGCGCGCAGTTGCATCGCGACTTTCGTGTTGCCGCCCCCGAGCGGGTGGCAGCCGGTTGGTGCTGCGTTATCGCAATCGGGTTCTCTGGGTATGGGCATTGCCGTCGATTCGTCCTTCGCGTCGGGCCCGGTGATGTATGCCGCAGTCGCCCAGAACGGGGCGGGAAATCACATCGACCTGCTTGTCTACCGCTTCGACGGCAACAACTGGACGCCTGTCGGCGGCAATCTGATCGAAAGCGGCGTGGTATCGGATATTGCGTTCACGCCCGCTATTGTCGCTCGTGACGGCGGATTGACGGTCGCGTGGGCCGAAAACCGGCGGCGGATTCGCGTCAAGCAGTGGAACGGCACGGACGACTGGGTGGCACTTGGCGATGGCGACAATCTGAACATCGACCCGAACCCGCAGGTGCAAGTGTTCGGCACGCAGCTTGCCGTTTCAGACAGTGGCAGTCTGGTCGTGGCGTGGTTGGAATCTGTCGGCAATAGCAGCTTCGGACGCATGGCATTTAAACGATACAGCCCGGCCGGGCAATTCTGGTCGGGCAACTACGTCTTGCCGACCATCACCAACGTGCTTTCCATACGCTTGAACACCGAAGCCCTGGGCCATGCGATGCTGATGTTCGTGCCGTTCGATGCCGCCTCGGCGACGCAGGAAGGTCCGGTGCGCGTCATACGGCAGGACAATCTGGCCCTCTGGGCGGACGTTTGCACACCGTTGTCGCGTCCGTCGGCAGCGAACGTCTTCTACCCGAACACCGAGATCGGTTTCGGCATCGCACGCAGCGGCCTCACCCGCGGCCCGGTGGCCATGTTCAACAATGGCGAGGCGATATTCGCAGTCAAATGCAACGGTATCGACTGGACCGGACTCGATGGCAGCGCGCTGGGTCAAGTTGCCGCAGTGGGTCAGGGTGAATCGTTGTATGCACTGAGCGTCAACGCCGCTTCACTGGCATGGTCGAAGGTCAGGCAACTCGTCGGCGGTGCCCGTGAAATTCCGACCCAGGTGCTGGCCGAGAACCCGACAGAAACGGCACTGATTGCGAGCAGCACGTCGTTGACATTCCTCAACTCTTCCTTCACCCAGCAACACCTGTCGCATACGTTCCTGCGCGCGAACTCCCCGGTGCTGGCGGGTCCGATTCTTGAAAATGGCACCTACTTCCCGCGGGTGTTTCGCTACGAGCCATGATCCAACAACTTGATGTGCGACGACGGCGTTGTTCGAACTGGAGAACTCCATGAATCGGAACATGTTGATGAGACACCTGGTGTCCGCGCTTCTCTGCTCGGCCGCCCTCACCTTGGCTTCTTGTGGTGGTGGCGGAGGCAGTGGTGGTGGAGGCGGTGGTGGACCCGCGGTTGCAGCAGTCAGCGGCACGGCCACCTCGCCCGGCGGTCTGTTGGCGAAGGCCGCACCGACGAAGCTGCAACAGTTCTTTGCGGCCTTGTTGCCGAGCGAGGCTTGGGCGCAGGCCATTGGCGGGTTGTCAGCCGTTCAGAACGCCAATGTGTTCCTGCTCCGCATCAACAATGCCGGTGTGCCAATAGGCGCACCGCTTGCCCAGACCACGACCAATCCGCAAGGGCAGTACACGATGACCTTGCCTGCTGGCGTCACGTTGGGGAGCGACCTGGTGATCCAGGTCACGAATGCGCCGACGCCTCAGCCGATTCCCACTGCGGGGACGCAGAACGCGCCGGCCACGCAGGCCGCGGTCAATGTCAATCCGATGAGCGAAGCAGTGT
>JBJXFN010000002.1:0-13942 GCA_046155535.1 Burkholderiales bacterium | reverse complement strand
ATCTGGCGCGGCGCGCCGACGCCGAAATTCGAGATGATCCATACGCGGCCCTGCGTATCGAGGGCGCTGACGTCTTCGCCGTTTGAATCGAGCGCGACGATGCCGCTCAAGCCCTGCACCTGGCGTGGCGTCAGGTCACCTTCGGTCCACGACCAGACTTCACCTGCGTTGGTTGCTGCCACGGAGAACGCATCGCCCGCCGCCACGGCGACAACGGTCGCCTCCAGGGCGACAAGTCGCGGCATAGCTGCCGTCTCGACCGCCGCATCCGCTGGTCCGTCGGCGACAAACGTCGAACCGTGCCGACCCATCTGCCAGACTTTGCCGTTGGCGTCCAATGCCATTGCCCAGCCGCGGCCCGAGTTCTGAACCCCGCCCGAGATGGCGACAATGTTTCTCAGAGGCGTTCCATCCACCGATACCGGCACTGCCTGCGGTTCATCGGTGCGACGGCTGGTGATTCCCCCGGGCGTTTGGCGGACTATGAAGTCCGCGGAACCGCCGCCAAATCCATACACTGTGCCGTCATCCCTGGCGAGTGCCAGGAATCGGCCGTCGTTCGCTGAAATTGCCTTGATCGGCGGCAGACCGGCAATCTGGCGCGGACGCAACTGGATGCTTGTCTCGATCTTGCCAATGAGCTCGCTCGAAAATCCGAATTGGTAGAACGCGTCGCTCAGGTCGATGCGCAAGTTCCTCCCCCACCCCCAGACCGTACCATTCGTCTTGAGCGCGATGACCGAGGCGCCGTCCGAAACCACCGCGCTCCAGTCTGTGTCCGTGCCAACCCGTACAAAGTTTTCGATGACGTCTGGTAACAGGAAAGAGTCGTCCACATCGAAGCCTACCGATTCGAAGTTGACTCCCGTTGCGCCGTAAAAATTCAAGCCACGCCCCCAAAGGCGGCCGTCTGCCGTGACCACATGATGCAGGCTGGCGGCAATGACCGCACGTGTCGCGACGACATCCTCCAGCGCCACCACGCGGATGGTGGCGTCGCCGGGCGCTCGGGTGATGGTGCCGCTCGCCCGCACCGTGAAGGCATAGGTGCCTGGTGCCGCGTCGGCGTCGGGACGAATGGTCCAGAGGCGGCAGGATGAGGTGCCGGCGCCGGATTCGCACTCAGTGCTGGTGATACGGATGCGAGTGGCTTCTTCGGAAAGGGAAATGGCGTATCCGTTCGCGTTCTGGCCGGTGGGTAGATTGGCGATGTCCACCTGCATTTGAATCGCTTGCCCTGGCGCGGCAGAGACCTCGGAGGGGCTTACGAACACAAAGGCACTCTCAGACTCCCCCGGGCTGTCGCTACCGCCCCCGCCGCAGGAACTCAAAGCAAGACAGGCGAGCGCGAGAAGCGCGTTCGAGTGTAATGATCGTGTGCGGATCAATTTCATCACAGCCCTCTTCGTGGCGATCTTTTTAACCCGTTGCGGTCGTAAACTCCCGGCGCGCAACCGCCCCTGGCGATGGATGGATCGACAACTTCCGGGGCCCGACTACTGACCTGTGGATCGCTTCCGCCCCGTTGCGGCGGGAGAGCTTGGCGGCCATCGCGTAGTGATAAAGTACGGTTCACCGCGACACCCGCACGTAGTAGCCATCGCCGTTGTGAAAGGCCACCGCATGAAACCCTTGAGCCCGATACCGATTGGCTTCTTCTTCGGCGCGACGCATGGTGACAAATGGCCCATAGGTTCCGTCGCGATTCAGAGCACTACCGGAGTCGCCACCCTTGTTGCAGCGATCGCCAAGGACGCCCTGGACCTGCCAATTGCCCATGTAGCCCCACGCGCCGTTCTGAGTGTTCAGCCAGTAAGCGCCATCGGGAATGTCGGTGCATTGCAGACGTTCGAGTTCGGCGACTGCACGGTCATTCAGCCGCTGACCGTTGACGAACACCCAGCGAGATTGCGCCGATGCCTGGGTGCCACACAGGATTGACAGCACAATTGCCGTTGATACAAAGACGCCGGGGAGTCGTGTGACGGATCTGGATTGACGCATGGCTTTTGTTTTGTGCGCGAATGTCAGAGGGTACGATCGCCAAGGACGGCGGCACAGTACTCAATTAGGATAGAAATTGGGCTAGTGAAGATAGCGGGGTGGCAACGCGAATCGGGCGCCCGGGTGACGCGGCAATGTTCGCGCAAGATCGTGATCTGACAGGTCTGGGTTCTCTCTTCTCGCCGCATGCTGCGACGGTAAATTATTGAATCTCCTATAAAATGCATGTTCTTGCGCGCTGAGTAGCGTTACCCAAACCAGGTAACGCGTCCTATCCCATGGGCATTCACTTTCGACACGCCGAACCCGGAGACCTGCCTCGTTGCCTGGAATTGGTTCGAAGTCAGAATCGCGGCTGTTATCGCCTCGATCTGATCGATCGACTGCCGGAGTTCTGGCTTTTCCTGATACGCAGCCGGCGGCACGTAATCCACGTATTCGTGGACGACGCGAGGCCGGTGGGCGAGAGAATTCAGGGCCTGGTTTCGGCAGTGTTTGTCAGCGCGGATTTTCTTCAACAGCACCTTGCTGAGCCGGCGCCGTATCTCGCGCAACGGATCCTGGATCGATTTCTGGCTGGCGAGTCGCCTTTGCTTTCGCCCAGAGCCATCGCGGCTTCGCATACGTCGGAAGGGGTAAATGTGATCGGAATAGATTTTGCGTTTTATCAGGAAAATTGGCTGCGCCCCGCGACCCTGCGCTGGCTGCCGGTGGTGCAGAATTCCGCGCGGGAGTTCCTTGCCGGTTACCGCCTGCGGTCCTACTACCGTGAAATTTTCGGGCGCGATTTGTTCTGGATCTCGCGAGCAGGCGGATACAGGCTGGAAACCGACTACCATAAGGGACCGCATGCCGCAGTGAGCCAACTGACGCCTCCGCAGCGTCCCTACCTTTTTGGAATGAATGCGGACCAGGCTAAACGCCGCACTGGCTCGATGGGCTCGATTTTTTTTCAGTCACAAGAACCCCAGTTTCATTTTTCACCGGCCGAGCAGGATCTTTTGCTGCTGGCTCTGCGCGATGTGAGCGACGAGGAAGCCGCTGCAGCTCTGAGCATTTCCGTACACACGATCAAGATGCGCTGGCGAGCCGCCTTCGACCGGACGTCGCAGTACCGCCCGGATTTGTTTCCAAGGCACGAGCCCGGAACCCCGCGGGGAAATGAGCGGCGCACCAAATTGTTGCGTTATTTGCGGGATCACATGGAGGAACTTCGCGCTCGGAATCACTCCCGCTCGTGAGCGCTTTTGAGGGATCGCGTTCGTGAAGACACCGGACCCCGGATTTTCGGCAATCTTCACGACGGGCGTCATGCAGTGTCCCCGGCTCCTGAAGTTTTGGTTCGGTCGGGATGTCTTGCGTCACTCGAAAGCTTACAGGCAAGGTGTCCGCGCCTCGGACTTGGTGCCGTCGCCGGCCTGAGGTAATCTTGCCCACGTACGAGGTGCCGGAATGCACCATGAAACATTCCGGTGGAATTTTCTGTAGGCTTGGAGATCCATGCCAACCCTGACCACTGACGACGGCGTCAACCTTTACTACGAAGACACGGGCAGCGGCACGCCGATTGTGTTCGTGCATGAATTTGCCGGCGACTTTCGCACCTGGGAACCGCAGGTGCGGCATTTCTCGCGACGCCATCGCTGCATCACCTACAACGCCCGCGGGTATCCGCCTTCTGAGGTGCCGGCGGATTTTGATCGTTACTCGCAGGATCGGGCGCGCGACGACATTCGCAGCGTGATGGATGCGCTGGGCATCGAGCGCGCGCATGTGGTGGGCAACTCCATGGGGGGATTTGCGGCGCTGCATTTTGGCATGCGTTATTCAAGCCGGGCTTTGTCGCTCCTGGTGGGCGGTTGCGGCTACGGCTCACAGCCAGATCAGTACGAGAAATTCCAGGTCCAGGCGAAGGAAAACGCAGCGATCATGCTCGAAAAGGGGATGGGCTACTTTGCCGCGACCTATGGCCATGGTCCGGGGCGCCTGCAATTGCGACAGAAGGACCCGCGCGGCTTCCAGGAATTCGTCCGCCAGTTTGGCGAACATTCGTCGCAGGGGTCGGCTAATACCATGCTCGGCTACCAGGGGCGGCGGCCTTCTCTCTACAAATTGACGGCGGAGATGGCGCGCATTACGGCGCCGGTCATGATCGTCGTGGGCGACGGGGATGATGGCGCGCTCGAACCCTCCGTGATGATGAAGCGAACGATTCCCGGCGCTGCGCTGGCGGTGATGCCTGCCTGTGGCCACATGACCAATCTCGAAGAGCCCGCATTGTTCAACCGGCTGCTGGAGGATTTTATCCATCAGGCCGAAAGCGGCCGCTGGCCCGAACAGCGGTGAACGGTGAAAGGTGAACAGCGAACGGTGAACTGGGCAAAGCGCAATCAACCATGATCCAATAACCTCTTGCTCTTCACCGACAACCGTTCACCATTCACCGTTCACCGTTCACAGCAACCATGGAAGCATTGAGCCACTTGCGCGTAATCGACCTGACCCGCGTGCGCGCCGGGCCGACTTGCGCCCGCCAGTTTGCGGACTGGGGAGCGGACGTCATCAAGGTGGAGATGCCGGATGCCGAAGACATGCTGGGCGAGCGCGAGGGTTCGGACTTTCAGAATCTGCATCGCAACAAGCGATCCCTGACCCTGAATCTCAAGGACCCGCGCGGGGTCGAGGTGCTCAAACGCCTGACGAAGACGGCCGACATCTTCATCGAAAACTACCGCCCTGATGTCAAACACAAACTGGGCATCGACTACGAAACGCTGGCGAAGGAAAACCCCGGACTGGTCTATGCGAGCATCTCCGGCTTCGGGCAAAGCGGGCCTTATCGCGACCGCGCCGGGTTCGATCAGGTGGCGCAGGGCATGGGAGGGGTCATGTGGGTGACTGGCCTGCCAGGCCAGGGGCCGGTGCGGGCGGGCATCCCCGTGGCGGACTTGAGCGCCGGCTTATTCGCCGCCCTCGGCATTCTGATCGCCTTGCAGGAACGCAGCCGTTCAGGCAAGGGGCAATGGGTGCAGAGTTCGCTGCTCTCGTCCATGGTCTCAATGATGGATTTTCAGGCTGCGCGCTGGCTGGTGGAAGGCGAAGTGCCGGGACAGGCAGGCAACGATCATCCGACCTCGATGCCCACCAGCGTCTATCCCACACGGGATGGATTCGTCAACGTGGCGGCGTCCGGCAATCCGATTTTCAAACGCATGTGCGATGCCTTCGGCGATCCCGCGCTCGCCGGGCATCCGGACTATGCCAACGCGGCGCTGCGGTCGAAGAATCGTATCGCGCTGAACGCGGCCATTGCCGTGCACACGAAACGATTTGCTTCCGCGGATTTGATCCGGATACTGGCGGATGCCGGCGTGCCGTGCGGGCCGATCAACAAAATGGACCAGGTGTTCGCCGACCCGCAGGTCAGGCATCTGGGCATGGCGGCCTCGGTGCCAAAACCCGGTAGCGGCAATCTTGCGCTGGTTGGCCCCGCAATGACGCTCTCCCGCACTCCGGCAAAAATGAAGCGCACGGTCGGTCCACCGGGCGAGCACAATGTGGAAATTCTTCGCGAGCTGGGATATGGCGAGGCGGAAATTGGAAGCCTGCGGGCCGGGAAAGTCATCTGAGGAGAGGAAATGGGTAGCAAGGGGAGGCTGCGGGTCGAGCGCGACGGACCGATCGGTCGCTTGGTGCTGGACAATCCCGAGCGACGCAATGCGATCAATGCGGACATGTGGCGAGCGATTTCGCCGGCGATTGCCGGGTTTGAGGCCGATCCGGCGGTGCGATGCATTGTGCTGCGTGGCGAGGGCAACGTGGCATTTGCCGCCGGCGCGGATATCTCCGAATTCGAAAAGAACCGATCGAGCGAAGCCGACGTCCGGGCCTATGAACAGGCCACCGGCGCCGCCCATCAGGCGATCGAGCGCACCGGCAAGCCGGTCATCGCCCTGATCCACGGATTCTGCGTGGGCGGCGGCCTCGCGGTGGCGCTCTCCTGCGACCTGAGATATGCGGATGACGCCAGTCGATTCGCGATCCCCGCGGCCCGGCTTGGCCTGGGGTACGGCGCCCGCGGCACCGGGCGACTGGTTGCGACGGTCGGCCATGCCATGGCGCGTGAAATCATGTTCAGCGCGAGGCGTTATAGTGCGCAAGAAGCCTTGGCGATGGGACTTGTACACCGTGTCTTGCCGGCAGCGGAATTGGACGCATACGTCAATGGTGTGGCCCGGGAGCTGGCGGACAATGCCCCATTGACGATTGCGGCGTCAAAAGCGACCATGAACGCGCTGATCGAGCCCGACAACGATTTCTCCGAAGCAGAAGCAGCCGTCGAGCGCTGCATGAAGAGCCAGGACTATATCGAAGGCCGCCGCGCCTTTATGGATAAACGCAAGCCCGTATTTCAAGGAAAGTAATTTTCGATGCCTGCCCTGCGCATTACGAAGAACGAAAGCCTGCTTTGCACCATCGGTTCCGATGACGTGTGGATGTATTCGGTCAGCGTCTGGTTCGACCTTTGGGGGCCCGCTGTATCCACGCTGGACATTTCCGGGGGTGGAAAGCGAAGGCCCGACGGCGGCGCGGACATTCTGGTGTGGGAGATTCCACAGGTGCTCAGTGTTGGCGACCGGCTGGCGTTTTCTTTTGAAAGCGCAACGGTCTCCAATCCGAAAGGCAAAGTGTTCAAGAACGATTCGCCGGCAGCGACGGAAGAAGAGGATCTGGAATCGGAAGCCGTTTCCGAGGACGAAGACCTCCACGAACTCGAATCGCGACCCATCAAGAATTCCGGAATCACCTGGATGTGTTCGCTTGATGGCCGGGCCGGCATCAAGGTCGGACCGAATCCCGTGCGGCCGCACGTCGGGCTGCTGCTGTTGTGGAACGAGGACAGCCCGGAGCGGATGCGGGTCAGCCTGTCGCGCTCTTCACTGCGCGAGATCGCCACACGCTCCGGCGGCGAAAGCACGTTGCTTGAGTATGTGCCCGTCGGCAGCCGACTGGATCTCGTAATCGGGGGCTGAAGCGAGATAAAAGGATTTTGCCGGGAAGGACTGGATGCATTCGTCGTCCCGGTGAATGCTGGTGGTTGCAATGGAGTCGTTGACGCTTCGGGGGAGGAGTCATGCGAACCGGTACTTGGGTACGGTTTCTCTCGCTTGCGATGCTGCCGGTGTTGATGGCCTGTGGCGGCGGTGGTGGGGGCGGTGGTAACGAGGACGTCGGCGAATTGCCGGCGCTCGTCTATTCCGGAAATACCGGCGCAGCCGTTGTCACGACAACGAATGCCGCCCGTCTGGTCTCGAACATCTTTGGTGGCGACATCGCCGGAGCACTTTCCCCCTCGGCGGCAACAGCCATTCAAATGTCCAGTCAGACACGGACGGAAGGCGAAAGCGTCGAATCCCTGACCCGGCGCATCAAAGAGCGTTTCCGCAAGACCTTGTCCGGCGCAGGCGCGGCCGGCGCCCTATCCGGGATCGCCTCTGCCGTTATTCCCATCAACGAAACAAGACCCTGCGACAGCGGAACGGTCCGCACGTTTGGCACACTGAACGACGACGGCACTGGCACGTACACGGTCCAGTACAACAATTGCCGCACCGGGAACGAAACCGAGGCAGGCTTGGTCCGTTTTCGCGTTGACGCGTTTGATTTGGGTTCATTTACTACGACGGATGGCACTGCGACGTTTACGCGGCTGACAATCCGCGGGCCGGGCGTCAGTTTCGACTATGGTGGATCGTCCCGATTCCAGACGAATATCGCGGCACGAACCGAGACCACCACGTTCAACGCGGTTTTCCTCAATAACCTGAGCGGCCGGATGTTCAAGTTGGAAAATTTCGTTGATGCGGAAGTCCTCGACAACATCTTTTTCCCGGCCACCACGTCCGAGAGTTATACCGGAAGAATCTTCGACAACGTCCATGGCCATATCGACGTCTCGACCCTTTCGCCGTTACTTGCCGACAATCTGGATCAGGACTTCCCAGACAGCGGCCAAATCAAGGTGATCGATGGGGGTGGCCGGTCGGTACGCGCGACCTCCCTGTCGGAAGTCATGGCCAAGCTCGAACTGGACCTCGATGCCAACGGGACCTACGAAATTGCTGCTTACATGAAGTGGGCAGAACTGAATGGACTTGCTGGGACCAATCTTGGTGATGACGATGGGGATGGGATTCATGACACGTGGGAGGACGCCAACGGATTAAATAAGAATGACCCCACGGATGCAATGCTCGACAACGACGGGGACGGCGCCGGCAACATGCATGAATACCGGTCAGGGCACGATCCGAGAAATGCATCCTCTATACCACCATCTGTGGCTTTGTCGCTGGATCTCTCGGGTCCCCTGAGCGCCATGGTCATAGGAAATGTCGTGTCATACGGAATCAATGTAAGGAATTTTGCCTTCCTTAGGGCAGATGACGTCGTGATAAAAGCCGTCCTGCCGCCCGGTCTGAGTTTGATATCTCTTGCTCCAAGTCAGGGTGATTGCGTTGGAACAAGCACAATTGAATGTGATTTTGGGACCATAGGAAGAGTGAATGAATTGAACAACGGAGCGGGCGTGTTGATCACCGCAAGTATCAATACTATTGGTACAAAAACCTCCAGTGTATCCGTAAGAACCAGCTCCTATGAGTCCGACTTGACAGATAACGTGAGAGTGCATACGACGATAGCGGGGACATCGACGGCCGAGATTCAATCGCGAGTCAATGACGCTCCAGAGGGGGGCACAGTGTTCGTGAGTCCGGGCATATACGTCGGAGAGGTGACTCTATTTAAGAAAGTAACACTCCAAAGTCAGGCTGGCCCTGAGCAGACTACTCTGGCGGGAAAACCCAATTTTCCTGCTATTAGAATGGGTAATGGTTCTACCGTTACAGGATTTTCCATTGCAGGTACCCGCGATGCCAATGCGCCGATGATTCTACTTGCGGGTTTTGATGATGGAGAAGAGGCGACAATTGTCGGAAATCTATTTCAAGATACGATTCTTCGGGACACTGTGGCAATAGAGGGTTCGCCATTGCCAGTCAGAATAGAAAGCAACGTATTTCGTAATATTGATTGCCCACCTTCCTTGAATCGTGGATTGATTTGGTTGCACGGAAATGGTGTGCCTAGAATCTTGAACAATATATTTGAACGGAATTCGTGCGCAGTAATTGATTTGGCGACTCAGTCAACCGTGAATTCAAAGATTATTGGAAACACGATTGTCGGAAATCGGTGGGGCATCAGGGTATGGAACTCCACGATCACAGGACAGGCATTCCGGAACAACATCATTGTTGGAAACGGGACTGGGTTGGAGGTCGCCATGGGCACTTTGATTGGCGCGGGTATATGGGGGCATAACCTCGTGTTCGGAAATTCATCAGACTATGTGGGTATCGCAACGCAGACGGGAGTCCACGGAAATATTTCTGCGGATCCAATGTTTGAGGACGCTAACGCTGGAAATTATCGATTGAAGATCGGATCACCCGCGATCGACTCGGGATCTCCTATTGAAGCCCCATTGAAGGATCTTGACGGAACCGTTCGCCCACTAGACGGCGATGGTGACGGGGTGGCCGTGATGGATATTGGGGCCTTCGAAGCGCCGCAGATTCCATAGAGTCTGCGGGACGTATCGCGGCCGAACTGCATGTCCGAAAACGGCTGGCATGACGGATCGATCCGGTGCACGATGCTGCCATGCCACTCGACCCCGAAAGTTGTTATCAGGCGCTCGTCAGCCGCGATCCGCGCTTTGACGGGCTGATGTTCGTTGGCGTGGCTTCCACCGGGGTTTACTGTCGGCTGGTGTGCACGTCGCGCCGGCCGCTCCGGAAAAACTGCACCTTCTATCCGAACACGGCGTCGGCGGAGCAGGCGGGGTTCCGGCCCTGCCTGCGTTGCCGTCCGGAACTGGCACCGGGGAATTCTCTGGTGGATTCGCGCAACCGGCTGGCGGTCGCACTGGCACGGCGCATTGAAGACGGCGCGTTGAACGATCTCAGCGTGCCGCAGCTTGCCGGGGAAATGGGCATCGGAGAGCGGCACCTGCGCCGGGTCATTCAGGACGAATTCGGCGTGTCGCCAAACAAGCTGCTGGAGACCCAGCGCCTGTTGGCCGCAAAACTCCTTCTTACCGATACCGCCATGCCGATCATCGATGTGGCCTTTGCCAGCGGCTTTGGCAGCCTGCGCCGATTCAATGATGCCTTCCGGACCAACTATCGGTTGAATCCGAGCGAGTTTCGCAACGGCACCGGCAAGGCCAATGATGGCCGTCTGCGGTTCGAGCTGGCCTATCGCCCGCCACTGGATTGGGAGGCGATGCTGGAGTTTCTTTCCGCGCGCTTGTATGCCGGTGCCGAGGCGGTAGTTTCGGGCGCCTACCTGCGAACGGTGGACCTTGGAGGCCGAACCGGTTGGCTTCGGGTGGAGCCGGCGGCAAGCGGCCATGCTTTGCGCGTTGAACTGGCGCCGCAATTGGGACGCGTGGTTCCGCTGGTGCTGCGGCGCGTTCGACGCTTGTTCGACCTGGGTGCGGAGCCACAACGCATTGCGCAGCGCCTGGGCAAACTGGCGCGCAAACATCCGGGCCTGCGCCTGCCGGGCGCCTTCGACGGATATGAAGTCGCGGTGCGCGCAGTGCTCGGGCAACAGATCAGCGTCAAGGCGGCGACCACGCTCGCCGGGCGATTCGCCGTGGCCTTCGGCAAACCGGTGCAAACGCCCTTTGCGGAATTAACCCGACTGGTGCCAACGGCAGCAACGGTTGCGAAAGCGGCGCCCGAAGCGTTGGCGGCCATCGGCGTCACTTCGGCGCGCGCTCGCACGTTGGGCGTGATATCCCGAGCAATGGCAGAAAATCCCAACCTGCTGGAACCCGGCGCGGATATCGAGGCGGCGCTGGCACGCCTGAAATCGTTACCGGGCATCGGCGAGTGGACCGCGCAATATCTGGCCATGCGCGCATTTTCCTGGCCGGACGCGTTTCCGGCGACAGACCTTGGCATCCGCAAGGCGCTGGGCAGCGACAACGAGCGCGAAGTACTGGCGAAGGCCGAGGCTTGGCGGCCCTGGCGTGGTTATGCTGCGATGCATTTATGGAGATCCCTGCGATGAAAACTTTCTACACGCATTTTCCCAGCCCGATTGGATCGCTGCTGCTGATGTCTGATGGCAAGGCACTCACCGGCTTGCACACGAGCCGCGACAAATACAAGCCGAAGCAGGAGCCGGATTGGATCGAAGATGCCTCCGCGACACCTTTCCCGGAAACCGTACGGCAGTTGCGCGAATACTTCGAAGGCGCTCGCAAGACATTCAATGTTCCGCTCGCGCCGCGCGGAACGGAGTTTCAGGCACGCGTATGGAGGGAGTTGTGCCACATTCCCTGTGGCGAGACGATTTCCTACGCAGAACTGGCGCGGAGGATCGGCAACGCGAACGCGTCACGGGCGGTGGGCATGGCCAACTCGCGCAACCCGATTTCCATCATCGTGCCCTGCCATCGAGTGATCGGTGCCGACGGTTCGCTGACCGGTTACGCCGGCGGGCTGGACCGCAAGCGTGCATTGTTGATGCATGAAGTCGCGCTGCGGCCACCGGCGAGCTCACGCGATTTGTTCGCGCCCACCTTATCTGTGCGCTGACCAGGCAACAAAGACATTCCCATTCGGCCTCGACTGCACCAACATTGACTTGTCGTTCGCGGCCGGAGCTGTATCATCTTCCCAGTATTGATGGGCCGCCGCCGATGAGCTTGATTCCGGCGCGGCGTTAACCCGGTCCGTCCGCTCCAGGGCGGTCTTCTACTAATGAGGCAAAACATGAACACCAGGAAATCCGCCTTACTCCTTTCAGTCCTTTTTTTCGTTACCACTACTGGTTTTGCCCACGAGGACGACGACGCGCCGCAGGGTACCCCGCCGGAAAAACTCGGCCAGGTGAACTTCCCGGTTTCGTGCGGCCCGGCTGCGCAGAAGGAATTCAACCGCGGGATGGCGCTGGCCCATTCATTCTGGTTTGACCCGGCGAAGCAGTCATTCGGCCAGGTCCTGCATCTCGATCCGCAGTGTGCGATGGCGCACTGGGGACTGGCGTTCATGTCCATGGGCAATCCCTTCGCGTGGCCGGCCCACCCGAACGCGATGAAGGCAGCCGCAGCCGCGAGCAAAGCCGCCCAGGACCTTGGCGGCAAGAGCGAACGCGAGCGCGACTTCATCGCGGCCCAGGCAGTGTTTTTCCGGGATTGGGAAAACACTGAGCACCGCGCCCGCGCCGTGGCGCTGGAGCAGGCCATGGCGGGTGTTGCACAGCGCCATCCGGACGACCTCGAAGCGCAGATCCTTTATGCGCTGGTGCTGGCCGCAACCGCACTGCCGACCGACAAGACTTATGCAAACCAGCTCAAGGCTGCCGGAATTCTCGAGCCGTTGTTCAAGAAATATCCGGATCATCCGGGCGTGCCGCATTATCTGATCCACAGCTACGACTACGCAGAACTCGCGCCGCGCGGGCTTCCCGCCGCACGGGTTTACGCCGGTATTGCGCCGTCGGTGCCTCATGCCTTGCACATGCCCTCGCACATTTTCTCGCGGGTCGGCCTGTGGAAGGAAATGGTCGAGGGCAACCGCGTCTCCTATCAGGCGGCAATGGCCGAGCTCTCCGGCGATACCCTCGGCATCGGTGCCTACGATGCGCTGCATGCGATGGACTACATGATCTTCGGCCAGTTGCAGCAAGCGCAAGACCGGGCTGCGCAGCAGATTGCCGACGAGGTCGCGGCGACGCGCAAGGTGAACGTGGAAAATTTCGTGGCCGCCTATGCGTTCGCCTCGATTCCATCCCGCATTGCGATCGAGCGTGGCGACTGGAAGCGGGCGGCGGGCCTGAAACTTTCGCCGGCGAACATGGCCTGGAGCAAATTTCCGCAGGCAGAGGCTATCCTGGTCTTCGCCCGCGGACTGGGCGCGGCGCGCAGCGGCGACGTTGCTGCCGCACGCCGGGACGTCGGGCGATTGCAGGAACTGAAGGACGCAATGACCACGGCCAAGATCGGCTATTGGGCGGCGCAGACGGCGTTCCAGACGGAGGCCCTGAATGCCTGGATCGCGTTGGCAGAAGGTCGACGCGAAGAGGCATTGCGCCTGATGCAATCCGCCGCCGAAGCCGAAGAGGCCAGTGACAAACATCCGGTCACACCCGGAAACATCGTGCCGTCGCGGCAGTTGCTCGGCGAGATGCTCATGGCGCTCGGCGAACCGGCCCGGGCGCTGGCCGAATTCGAGCGCTCGCTCGTGCGCGACCCCAACCGGTTCCGCGGCGTCTATGGTGCAGCCGCGGCGGCGGAAGCGTCGGGCAACATCGCCGCGGCGCGCAAGCATTACGCGAAACTGGAGGAATTGTGCGCCGAACGCGATACCGAGCGTCCGGAACTGCAGCGTGCCCGGCAATTCCAGGCGAGCCGCTGAATGCCCGTACCGTAATGCGGGCGCCGGCCTGCGGCGGATACGGAAGGACCGGACCCTGTTTGATTTCAGGAGAACACCATGCTCCAGCTTCGCCCGAACTGTGAGTGCTGCAACAAGGACCTGCCGCCGCAGTCTACCGAGGCGCGGATCTGTTCCTTCGAATGTACCTTTTGTGTTGCCTGTGCAGAAGGCGTGCTCCACGGCGTCTGCCCGAATTGCGGCGGCGAACTGGTCAAGCGCCCGCGCCGACCGGAAAGCAAGCTGATCAAGAATCCGGCGTCCACGGAGCGCATCTACAAGCCGGCGGGTTGCACCCGCGCGGCCTGAGGCGCAAGCGCGCCCTGCGAGGCGGCCGTCAGCGCGCTTTCCCAAACGTGAAACGCCACAGCGGTTTTCTTTCGATTTACGGCGTAGCGTGAGACCCGGAGGGGCGAAGGATG
>JBJXFN010000244.1:0-6567 GCA_046155535.1 Burkholderiales bacterium | reverse complement strand
TCGGAAAACCCTGACCGGTCAGTCCTGTGCGCACAGCAGTCATTGGCGGCTCTCTTGGCGGGCTGACGGCGGTCCTTTGCCTGCGCGATCTGGGCGTCGAGGTCGACGTTTACGAGCGCTCGCCGGTTGAGCTCGCGCAGCGCGGCGCCGGCATCGGCTTCCTGCCCGAGAGCGCGCGTTACCTCGCGGAGCGCGCCGGCGTTGCGCTGGATACGATCAGCATCGCCACCTCGCACATTCGTTACCTGGATCGCCGCGGAAAATTTATTTACGACGGAACGCACCGATACCGCTTCAGCTCCTGGAATACCGTCTATCAGCAACTGCTGTCTTGTTTCGACGATTCGCATTACCACCTCGGCCATGAAATGACCGGATGGGAGGATGGCGGCAATGCCGTGCAGGCCAGCTTCGCCGGCAAACCTGCGCAACGCGTGGACATGCTGGTGTGCGCGGACGGGGTCGGCTCGGCTGCGCGCGCGCGTCTGCTGCCGGAAGTGCGCAGCGCGTATTCCGGATATGTGGCGTGGCGCGGCATGGTGGCGGAAGCTTCTCTGGACGCCGCCACCCGCGCATTCTTTGATGACGCCATCACCTACTATCTTTACGCGAACAGCCAGATGCTGGTCTATCCCATCCCCGGTCTGGATGGATCGGTCAAGCCGGGAGAGCGGCTTGTCAATTTTGTCTGGTACCGGAATTATCTGGAAGGCAGCGATCTGGATGATCTGCTCACCGATGACAGCGGCCAGCGGCGGGAAATCTCGCTGCCGCCCGGCGTGGCCAGAGCCACTCATGTTGCCGAACTGCGGGCCGTGGCCAACGCGCGCCTTCCCGAGCCGATGGCCCGTGTGGTGTGCAGCACCGAACAGCCATTTCTGCAGGTGGTCTACGACATCGAGGTGCCACGCATGGCATTTGGGCGTGTCTGTCTGGTGGGCGATGCGGCATTTGTGGCGCGCCCACACGCGGCAGCCGGCACGGCCAAGGCGGCCGCCGATGCCTGGTCGCTCGCAGATGCGATCCGTCGCAATGCCGACGTGCCGTCCGCGTTGGCGCAGTGGGAACCGGGGCAACTTGCTCTCGGGAAGCAGCTTCTCGAACGCAACCGCCGCAACGGGCGGCGCTCGCAATTCGAAGGCACCTGGACGCCCGGCGATCCTGAATTGATCTTCGGTTTGCGGGCACCCGGGGTATGAACAAACCTTCCGACATCGCCTTTCGCGACATGAAGCATGCCGCACTATCCTGGGACCCCGGCTGCGGGCAGCGCCTGGATGATGACCAAGCACGGGCGCTTGCCCTGCACACCGGCACGGATGATCTTGTCGCCCGAGCCTCGCAACTGCGCGACATGGGGCACGGCGATGTGCTGTCGTATTCGCGAAAGGTGTTCATCCCGCTCACGCATCTGTGCCGGGACGTATGTCATTACTGCACGTTTGCGACCACGCCACGCAAAGGCGAATCTGCTTACCTGTCCGCCGATCAAGTGCTGGAAATAGCGCGCGCTGGCGAACGCGCAGGCTGCCACGAGGCATTGTTCACGCTGGGCGACAAACCGGAATTGCGTTACGCGGTCGCGCGCGAAGCGCTGGGAAGGTTGGGCCACCAGACAACGTTGTCCTATCTGGCGCAAATGTGCGCGCTGGTGCTGCGCGAAACCCGCCTGCTACCGCATGTCAATCCCGGCGTGATGTCGCGCGAAGAAATTGCCATGCTGCGCAAGGTATCGGTGTCGCAGGGCATCATGCTGGAGAATATTTCGCCCCGGCTTGCCGGACGGGGCCAGGTGCATTTCGGCTCTCCCGACAAAGACCCGGCGCTGCGCCTCGCGACCTTGCGCCACGCCGGCGAACTGAAGGTGCCCTTCACCACCGGCATCCTCATCGGCATCGGCGAGACTCGCGAGGAGCGCATTGACTCGCTGCTCGCCATCCGTGCATTGCACGAAGAATACGGTCATATCCAGGAAGTCATCATCCAGAATTTCCGAGCCAAGGCTTCGACAAAGATGGCCACGGCGCCGGAACCGGATCTGGATGACCTGATGTGGACGCTGGCGGTCGCGCGCATCATTTTCGGACCGCAGATGAACCTTCAGGCACCGCCAAACCTGACGCCGGATGCCTATGCAAGATTGATCGTCGCCGGGCTGAATGACTGGGGTGGCGTTTCACCGGTCACGCCCGATCACGTCAATCCCGAGATGCCGTGGCCGGAAATCGAGCGGTTGCGCGCGCAGACCGAGAATGCCGGCAAGGTGTTGGTCGAACGGCTCGCAGCCTATCCCGCCTACTGTCGCGACGCCGGGACCTGGCAGGACCCCGCGCTGGTTTCACGTGTGTTGCAGGCGATTGATGGCGAGGGCTACGCCCGCACCGATGACTGGTCGCCGGGGCGGGTGGGTGCGGTGCCGGTGTTATCTGTGAAGGCTATATCTGATTGTGCATTTCTTCCCTCACCCTCGGTCCCTCTCCCGAAGGGAGAGGGAGGCAAAAGCCCTTCTCCCCCCGGGAGGAGGGTTGGGATGAGGGAAAGCACTTCGAAGGGCACCCCAGTCACCAATTTTTCGACCTCCGGCAATCAAGCCATCACCCGCATCCTGAACGCTGCAGCCAGTGCCCACAATTTGTCCGAGCAAGACATCGTCACGCTTTTTCGCGCGCGCGGTGCGCAGTTCACGCAAGTGTGCGCCGCGGCGGATGCGCTACGGCAAAAAACCGTGGGCGACACCGTGCGCTACGTGGTCAACCGCAACATCAATTACACCAACGTTTGCGCCTACCGATGCAGTTTCTGCGCCTTTTCGAAAGGAAAGGCGGCGCAGACATTGCGCGGCACGCCGTACGATCTGGGGCTCGATGAAGTCGTGCGCCGCGCCGAGGAGGCCTGGGCGCGCGGCGCGACCGAAGTGTGCATGCAGGGCGGCATTCATCCGGACTACACGGGCGACACCTACCTCGCACTGTGCGCGGCGGTCAAGGCGGCGCTGCCTAAAATGCACGTCCACGCGTTTTCCCCGCTGGAGGTGTGGCACGGTGCGCAGTCCCTGAATATTCCGGTGGAGGAATTTGCCCGTCGCCTGCGCGACACCGGACTGGGCACATTGCCGGGCACCGCGGCGGAAATTCTTGACGACGAAGTGCGCCGGATGATCTGCCCCGACAAGATCACGACCACGCAATGGTTGCAGGTCATCGAAGCTTCGCACCGTGCAGGCTTTCAAACCACTGCGACCATCATGTTCGGCCATGTCGATAAGTATGAACACTGGGCGCGCCATCTGCTGCGCATCCGCGCGTTGCAGGCCCGGACCGGCGGTTTCACTGAGTTCGTGCCCCTTCCTTTCATCCATATGGAAGCACCGATGTACCGACAGGGCAAGGCGCGCAAAGGCCCCACTTTCCGCGAGTCGGTATTGATGCACGCCGTGGCCCGCCTCGCCTTGCATCCGCTGATTCCCAATATCCAGGTCTCCTGGGTCAAGATGGGCGCCGAGGGTGCGCGCGCCTGTTTGCAGGGCGGCGCGAATGATCTGGGCGGCACGCTGATGAACGAGAGTATTTCGCGCGCGGCGGGCACCTGCCACGGCCAGGAAATGCCGCCGCAGGAAATGGACAAACTGATTACCTCCTGCGGCCGCAGACCGGAACAGCGCACCACGCTTTACGCCAAAGCACCGGATGATCAGCGCGAACGCTCGTATGCTGCGCAAACACTGACGCCGATCGTTTTGCCGCCCGCCGGCAAACGTGCACGCATTCGAGCGGGCAGCAGTTTAAATCCTGCGGCGGTCACCCCGAGCTAGTCATCGTCAATTGAAGCAAATATCGATTGAACCACGGAGGACACGGAGAACACGGAGACGATCTACGGACGAGAATAAAAATGTAAACGAGCGTTTCTCCGTACTTTGCTTGCTTTTCTTTCCTCCGTGTTCTCCGTGTCCTCCGTGGTTCAATTTTCCATAGAATACTCAACAGGAGTTAGATCAATGGACTACGGCTTCAGCATTCCGACTCGCGGACCACTGGCAACGCGCGAAAGCATCTTTGCCCTCGCCAACCGCGGCGAGGCACTCGGCTTCCATTACATCGCCATTCCCGACCATATCGTCATCCCACGCGCCATCGCTTCGCCGTATCCCTACAACCCCGAACGCAAGATGGTGGGTGCCGCAGACGGCGACTGTCTGGAACAACTGGTGTTAATGGCCTATCTGGCGGCCGCAACCACGAAAATCCGCCTGCTGACTTCGGTCATGGTGGTGCCACATCGCAATCCCGTGCACACCGCCAAGGCGTTGGCGACCATCGACGTTCTCTCGCAGGGAAGGGTGACGGTGGGATGTGGCGCCGGCTGGATGGACGAAGAATTCAAGGCCATCGGCGTGCCGCCTTTTGCAGAGCGCGGCAAAGTCACCGATGAGTACCTGCGCGTGTTCAAGACGCTATGGACCGAAGACGATCCGCGCTTCTCGGGTCAGTATGCCAATTTCCAGAACATCAGCTTTCTCCCCAAGCCGACACAAAGACCGCATCCGCCGCTCTGGATAGGCGGCGAAAGCCCGGCAGCCTTCCGTCGTGTTGTTGCACTGGGCGATGCCTGGTATCCGATCGGGTCCAATCCCCAGTTTCCGTTGGACTCCGTGGAACGCTACACACAGGCACTGGCACGGCTTCGCCAGACAGCCTCGGACGCAAAGCGCGATCCAGCCAGCATCGACCTTTCTTATTGGGCGCCCTGGTACCGGGACGGTCATGTGGAGACACTGCCGGATGGGAAGCGGCGTTTGTTCACCGGCAGCGATGCCGAGGTCGCACAGGACATGCGTGCTCTGGGCGCACTCGGGGTACGCCACCTTGTGTTCAGCTTTGTACGCCGCACCCTGGAAGACTCGCTGGCGGCGATGGAAAGATTCGCCGAAAAAGTGTTGCCACTGGTTGGCCGGTGAACGACAAGATGACCACAACTGCCAGCAATTCGACACGGCCAACGATTGCAGTGCTCGGCGGCACCGGTGCAGAAGGCAGCGGACTGGCGCTTCGCTGGGCCCGGGCGGGCTACCCGGTCGTGATCGGTTCGCGCAACGCGGACAAGGCGGCTCAAGTCTGTGCGCAAATGAATGCGAAGATCAAGCGCGACGCTGTCACGCACCAGAACTATCTGACCGCCGCCGCTGCGGCGCAGATCATCGTGTTGTGCGTTCCCTATGCGGCGCAGCGTGCGACGGTCGAAGAAGTGCGCCCGGCGCTGAACGGAAAAATTCTCATCGACACCACCGTGCCGCTGCAGCCGCCGAAGGTCATGCGTGTGCAACTTCCCGAAGGCGGCTCCGCAGTGGCAGCGATCCAGGCCCTGCTGGGGGAATCGGTCCGGGTCGTTTCCGCGTTTCAGAACGTGGCTGCGCACTTGTTGCAGGATCTGGACTGCAATGTGGACTGTGACGTGCTGGTATGCGGGAACGATGTGCCCGCGCGCGAGACCGTCGTCAAGCTTGCCGAGGACATCGGATTGCGCGGTATTCACGCCGGCCAGATCGGCAACTCCGCGGCGGCCGAGGCACTGACCTCGATCCTGATCTCGATCAATTCGCGCTACAAGACGCACGGCGCCGGCATCCGTATCACCGGCCTGGATCGCGGGGAGACTTGATGGGTGCCGGCGCCGAGGTGGACGTGTGCCCGGCGGGCGCCACGGGCAAACGCGAGCTGCGGATGATTGCCCTTGCTGGCGTGCCATTGGTGCGCGAAGGCGATGATTTGTGCGAAATCATCCTTAGCGCCGCGGCGCAATCAGGCGAACAACTTGCGTCCGGCGACGTACTGGTGCTGGCACAAAAAATCGTCTCCAAAGCGGGAGGCCGTTACGTGAACCTGACAAGTGTGACGCCCTCGCCGCGCGCGCTGGAACTGTCCCGGGTCGTGGAGAAAGACCCGCGGGTCATCGAACTCATCCTGCGCGAATCGACGGAAGTTCTGCGCGCCCGCCGCGACGTCATCGTGGTGGTGCATCGGCTGGGATTCGTCATGGCGAATGCCGGCATCGACTTTTCCAATGTAGAAGGCAGCGAAGGGGATATCCGGGCGCTGCTATTGCCACGCGATCCGGATGGCGAATGCGGGCAACTGCGAGACGCATTGCGCCAGCGCACCGGGGCGGAAATTGGCGTCATCATCAATGACAGCCACGGCCGCGCCTGGCGTAACGGCACCGTCGGGGTGGCCATTGGCGCTGCCGGCATCCCGGCGCTGCTCGATCTTCGCGGCAAGCCGGATCTTTTCGGGCGGGCACTGCGTATCACCCAGGTTGGTCTCGCCGATGAACTGGCTTCGGCAGCGTCGTTGCTGATGGGACAATCGGACGAAGGCACGCCTGTTGTGCTGATTCGCGGGCTGCCGCGCAGTGCGCAGAATGGTCACGCGGCCAATCTGGTCCGTCCGAAAGAAATGGACCTGTTTCGTTGATCGTGGGCACCAAACAAGTATTCCCGTCGATTGACGGAGCGGATGCAACTGCATTCGCCGCCTTTGCCGCTGCGCGACGCTCCATCCGGCGTTATCT
>JBJXFN010000241.1:0-4473 GCA_046155535.1 Burkholderiales bacterium | reverse complement strand
GCGCCACCCATCATGAACCACAAGTGGTTTCAGAGGTTCTCTTTCATGGAATCTGCCGGGGACCGCTGGTGGCCGGTTGCCGGCGGAGTGTATTTTCTGCACGGGGTCAAGCGTGTGCAGGGCCTGCGAATCATCCTGCCGAAATGGCGCGCGGCCGAGGCCAGACGAAAAGCGCTCGCCGCGGTACCGCACAAGACCGGCGCATCGGACGATGCGCTGGCGGCCAGGAGCAACCTGGACAATCAGGCGTGACCGCGGGGGATGAAACGCGTGCCGGCGAGGCGCGTGTTGAGATTTATACGGACGGCGCCTGCAGAGGCAATCCCGGTCCGGGCGGCTGGGGCGTCTGGCTGAAATTTGGCGAGAACGAAAAAGAGATGTGCGGCGGAGAGCGACTGACCACGAACAACCGGATGGAACTCATCGCCGTGATCGAAGCGCTCAAATCCTTGAAGCGAAAATGCCGGGTTCGTCTGCACACGGATTCAAAATATGTGCACGACGGTATTTCCGACTGGATCCACGCATGGAAGCGGCGCGGCTGGCGCACCGCTGACAAGAAGCCGGTGAAAAACGAAGACTTGTGGAGGCAGCTCGACGAGGCGGTCCAGCGACACGATGTCGAGTGGGTGTGGGTCCGCGGCCACAACGGCAATGCCGGTAACGAACACGCCGATGTTCTTGCCAATCGCGGTGTGGAAATAGCGCTCCGGGGCGGACAGTGACCGCGCAATGGTGAGCGCCACAACGAACATGCGCGGATTTGACTTCCTGTAATCCTGGCCTATCTTTCCTTCATGCGACAGATTTTTCTGGATACTGAAACCACCGGCCTCGATCCGGCACTGGGACATCGAGTCATCGAAATAGCGGCGTTGGAACTGGTGAATCGCCGCTTTACCAACAAACATTTTCATCAGTACCTGAATCCCGAGCGCGAGATAGACTCCGGTGCGCTTGAAGTGCACGGCCTCACGTGGGAGTTTTTGCAGGACAAGCCCCGCTTCCAGGATACGGTGCGGGACTTTCTGGATTTTGTCAGCGGCGCCGAACTGATCATCCACAACGCGCCCTTCGACGTCGGGTTTCTCGACCATGAACTGGGCCTTGCCGGTTTGGAAGGAATCACGCACTACTGCCCGCAGATCACTGACACACTGAAAATGGCAAAAGGATTGCATCCGGGCAAGCGCAATTCCCTGGATGCATTGTGCGAGCGCCACCAGATTGATAATTCGACGCGCACGCTGCATGGGGCGTTACTCGATGCGCGCCTGCTCGCGGAAGTGTATTTGGCCATGACGCGCGGGCAGGACAGTTTGTTGATGGATTTGCCGGAGCCCACCTCGGCTGCTGGCCATGCGGAGTCGGCACAACATGCCGCCGAACTGGTGGTGCTGCGGGCAACCCCCGAAGAACTGGCGGCGCATGCCCTGCAAATGGAAGACATTGACAAGGCCTCCCGGGGTCGGTGTCTCTGGAAGCAGACTTCCTGATACCAAAATGATGCGGCCCGCCGTCTGGCTGGTCGACCCTGGGCTGTTAAATACGTCATTTCCTACGTGTGGCGACGCAATTTTTCGAACGTCCGGCAACAATTTCCTTAGAATTCCCGTAGACCAAATCTAACTCGCAAGTATTTTTATTCCCGCAGTTTCAACGGGAGGCATTCGACCCTATACTGTCGCTGATTGGAGACAGGGCATTGCTTTTCGTTTAGAAAATGGTTGTCGACGCGGTGGCGGTAAAAGCGGATTCTGTCTGGGAGGCACGATGGTGTCGTGGGGGAAGTGTCGTTCAGTGACGCGAACATTTCTGGCACTGGTGTGTTGTGTGTCAGCGTGGGCGCAGGCGCAGACACCTGCGACATCTGCGGTGTCCCCGTTGCGTTTTGATATCAGTGGATTTCGAGTCGAAGGCAACAGCCTGTTGCCTGCTGGAGAGGTTGCGCAGACGCTCAAGCCGTTCGAGGGCAAGGGGCGGGACTTTGGCGATGTGCAGCAGGCCCTCGAAGCGCTGCAAGAGGCTTACCGCAAAGAAGGCTATGGTGCCGTGCAGGTCTACCTGCCCGAGCAGGAACTGCAAGGCGGAGTGGTGGTTCTCAAGGTACTCGAAGCCCGGATCGAGAAAGTCGACGTCCAGGGCAACAAACACTTCAGCACCCGGAACATCCGCAATAGCCTGCCCGCGCTCAAGGAAGGCGCAACACCTAATTCCCGCGCACTGGCCGATAACCTGAGGCTTGCCAACGAAAGCCCGGTCAAACAGATTCGCCTGGTGCTAAAACCCGCGCAAAGCGAAGGCAACATCGAAGCCAAAGTCGAAGTCGAAGACCAAAGCCCCTGGCGCATCTTCTCCACGCTGGACAACACCGGCACCGAACAAACAGGCAACACCCGCTTCGGCATCGGCGTGCAACACTCCAACCTGTTCGACCGCGACCATGTGCTGACCGCCCAATACATCACCTCCCCCGAGCAGCCCAGACAGGTCGCCGTCTACAGCCTGGGCTACCGGCTGCCGATGTACGGCAAAGGAGACAGCATCGACATTTTTGCCGGCTACTCCGATGTCGATGCCGGTACCACCGACACCCCTGCCGGGCCGCTGGAATTCAAAGGTCAGGGCACCGTCTCCGGCATCCGCTACAACTGGCTGCTTGCCCGGCGCGGCGAATACGAACACCGCGTGATCGCCGGGCTGGACTACCGCATCTACGACAACGTGTGCTCCGTGGGCGCCTTTGGCGCGGCCGGCTGTGGAGCGGCCGGAGCCAACGTCCAGGTCCACCCGCTCAGCCTCAACTACAGCGGCCAGCTCACCGCTGCCGCCCGCCAGGCCTCGGTGAGCATCACCGTGCTGCAGAATATCCCCGGCGGTACCGACGGCGAGGAAGCCGACCTGCAACTCTCCCGCCCAGAGGCCACCGGCAACTACCGCATCCTGCGATTGGGCGGCGCCCTGGGCGTTGCGTTCAGCGGCGACTGGCAGGCCAGACTCAAATTCGACAGCCAGTTCAGCAGTGACGCCCTCATCCAGGGCGAACAATTTGGCGTGGGCGGCTGGAATTCCCTCAGAGGGTTTCACGAACGCGAGATCGCCAACGACAAGGGCTATAGCGGCTCCCTCGAGTTCTATACCCCCAACATCGGCCCCAAGTGGAGCTTTGGCCTTGTGGACAACATGAGGCTGCTCGCCTTTGCCGATGCCGGCAGCGTCAAGCGCAACAAGCCCCAGCCCGGAGATATCGTAGAGGACGACGCCGCCTCCATTGGATTCGGAGTGCGCGCCGCACGCAAAAACAACTTCTCCCTGCGAGCGGACGTGGCCCAGGTGGTGAACGAAGGCGGCGCGCAGGAAAAAGGCGAAGTACGCGGGCATTTTGGAATCTTGCTGAGTTTTTAAGCCGAGGTTTCCCATGGCAGGCAAACGACACACACCGCATCACACCGCACACACGAAAGCACCGCGCAGCACCGCCAAAGCCCCCGGGTTTCGGCAAACCATTCTGTGTGCCTCCATTGCCGCGGCCTTTGGCAGCGCGCAGGCCAACCCCATCGATCCCACGGTGGTGAGCGGGCAGGTGAGCTTCCAGCAGCAAGGCAGCACGCTCACCATCACCAACACCCCCAATGCCATCATCAACTGGCAAAGTTTCTCCATCGGCGCCAATGAAGCCACCCGATTCCTCCAGCAATCCGCCTCCAGCGCGGTACTGAATCGCGTGACCGGGGTGGACCCCTCGGTCATCCTGGGCAGCCTGCAGTCCAACGGCAAAGTGTTTCTGATCAACCCGAGTGGTGTGCTCTTCGGGCAAGGCGCCCGAATCGACGTGGCCGGGCTGGTGGCGAGCACGCTAAAGCTGTCCAACGAGGACTTCCTCAACGGAAATCTGAACTTTACTGGCGGAGAACTGGCTGGAACACTGAAGAATCAGGGTGCCATCACCACACCCCAGGGCGGCAGCGTGATCCTGGTGGCCCCCGACATCGAAAACAGCGGGATCATCCACGCCCCGGACGGCAACGTCATCCTGGCGGCGGGCAGAAGCGTCAGACTCGGTGACACCGCCGCACCGAACGTTCTGGTCGAGATCAGCGCGCCGGATACGCAGGCGGTGAACGTCGGGCAGATCGTGGTTGAAGGCGGGCGGGCCGGGATCTATGCCGGTCTGATCCAGCAAAAGGGGATGGTCAGTGCCGACAGTGTGAGCACCAATGCTGCCGGGAAGATTGTGTTCAGGGCCACCAAAGACATCACCCTGGATGCCAACAGCCGCACCACGGCCAATGGGGCCATTGGCGGGCAAATCCAGATCGAAGCCGCTACCGGCATCAACCTCATCAGTGGACCCATCGAAGCCAAAGGGGCGCAGGGACCAGGCGGCACTATTCACCTGCTGGGCACCAAAGTCGGCGTCATCGACAACGCCCGCATCGATGCCTCGGGGGCCACTGGCGGAGGCAGCATCCT
>JBJXFN010000237.1:0-5065 GCA_046155535.1 Burkholderiales bacterium | reverse complement strand
CAGGTCCCAGGGCCCGGTCGGAACCCGGGCGACTGTCTGCATCGAAAACGCTGCCAGCACCCGCAATGCGACAACACCGTCCTCGGCAAGCAAGCGGTCGTAATACCCGCCGCCATACCCAAGGCGGGCACCCCTCGCGCTAACCGCAACGCCGGGCACAAGCACAAAGTCGGCACCGGACGCCGCAACAGGCAGGCAGTGCAGGGCCGGCTCGGGAATGCCCCACACCCCTGGCACCAGATCGGATGTCAGATTGGAGACTGCGTGGAGCTGCATGCGGCGGCGCGACGGATCCACACGAGGGAGCAACAGGCGTTTGCCCGCTGCCAGGGCGGCTTCCAGAAAAGGGGAAGTATTGAACTCGCTGCCAAAAGAGGCATATGCCGCAACCACGACGGCGGCGCGATACTCGGGCAGGGCCAGGAGTTGTTCGGTGATTTTCCCGGAAAGACGTTGCCGGCTTTGCGAATCCAGCGCATCACGTGCCGCCAATACTTCTTTGCGCAGTGCCCGCTTTGCCTCCAGCAGACCGGGATCTGAGGCGACGTTGGGGTCAGGACCTGGCGGTGATTGTGAAGATTCGCTCAATCGGCTCAAAACACGAAGCGCGCAGGTTGGCTGACGTTTCGCAATGGCGAAATACTGGTTTCGAACAACCCGGTCGAACTGAAGTCGGTTTGCGAAATGCGCGTGATCAATGTGGCCGTCATCACCGGCGGTTCACCAATCACCGCCAGCAATTGTCCGCCAATTGCCAACTGATCCCGAAAAATCTGGGGCAATACAGGCAGCGAACCAGTCAGCAGAATGACATCGTATGGCGCCGCTGAGGGCCAGCCCAGTGCGGCGTCCCCGACCTGTATCTGCACATTGGAGATGCCGTGGCCAGCCAGTTTGCGCGTCGCTGCGGCACTCAGTTCCGGAATCCGTTCCACGCTGACCACCTGCCCGCCAAGCCGCGCCAACAGGGCGGTCACATAACCGGACCCGGTACCCACCTCGAGAATCTTGTCGGTTTTGACGACGGCCAGTTCCTGCAACATCCGCGCCTCCAGCTTCGGCGCCAGCATGACTTCACCGTGGCCAAGCGGAATTTCCAGATCCGCATAGGCCAGGGAAAGATATCGCTGGGGAACGAACTCCTCGCGCTTGATTTCGTTCAGCAGATCGAGCACGCCCTGGTCGAGGACGTCCCAGGTGCGTATTTGGCTTTCCACCATGTTCAGGCGGGCCTGATCCGAAGTCGCGGAGGCAGTCATGCGGGAATTAGCGGCAAACACGGTGAAATTTTTAGTGTTGCAATTATCACACAGTTCATTTAGCGTCATGGTCGCGTTAGGGGTCCTGCCTGCGGACTCGGAGTGCATGCCGCGGCGGGTGAGAAAAACCCTTGGAGTGCGCCAGCACCGGGCGCCTCTTGCACCCTGTACGGATAATGCCGACGCAGGGAAGCGCCCAAAGTCGCCGTGCGCTCCCGTTTTCTTCCCAGGCTCAAGGAGCGTGCCATGAATGCCCACCCGAAGTTTTTGAATTCCACCGCACAAGTGGATGCCGCTGCGGTGCAGCCGCTGCCCAATTCCCGGAAGACCTACGTCAACGGTTCGCGACCCGACTTGCGGGTCCCCATGCGTGAAATTGCGCAAAGCGAAACGCCCGCCAGTTTCGGCGCCGAATCCAATCCGCCGATGTTTGTCTACGACACCTCGGGCCCTTACACCGATCCGTCCATCGCCATCGACATCCGCAATGGCCTGGCGCCCTTGCGGGCCGACTGGATACTGGAACGCGACGATACCGAGCCGCTTGCGGCGCCCACCTCGGAATACGGCCGCGTGCGCCTCGCCGACGCCAAACTTGCTTCCATGCGCTTCAATCTGCGGCACGCGCCGCGCCGCGCACGCGCCGGTGCCAACGTGACGCAGATGCACTACGCGCGGCGCGGCATCGTCACGCCCGAAATGGAATTTATCGCCATCCGCGAAAATCAGCGCCGCGAGCTGCTGCCGGAATCGCTGACCAGACAACACCCCGGCCAAAATTTCGGCGCCGCCCTGCCTGCCGTGATCACCCCGGAATTCGTGCGCAGCGAAGTGGCCAGGGGACGCGCCATCATTCCGGCCAATATCAATCACCCGGAGTCGGAGCCGATGATCATCGGCCGCAATTTCCTGGTGAAGATCAACGCCAACATCGGCAATTCCGCCCTGGGTTCGAGCATCCAGGAAGAGGTGGAGAAAATGACCTGGGCCATCCGTTGGGGCGGGGACACAGTCATGGATCTGTCCACCGGCAAGAATATTCACGAGACGCGGGAATGGATCGTCCGCAATTCGCCGGTGCCAATCGGCACGGTTCCGATTTACCAGGCACTTGAAAAAGTCGATGGACGGGCAGAAGAACTGACCTGGGAGATTTTCCGCGATACCTTGATCGAGCAAGCGGAACAAGGTGTGGACTATTTCACCATTCATGCCGGCGTCCGGCTGGCCTACATCCCGCTGACTGCCGGTCGCATGACCGGCATTGTGTCGCGCGGCGGCTCGATTCTGGCCAAGTGGTGCCTGGCGCACCACCGGGAAAATTTCCTCTACACGCGATTCGAGGAAATTTGCGAAATCATGAAGGCCTACGACGTGTCTTTCTCCCTGGGCGACGGCTTGCGTCCAGGTTCGATCCAGGATGCCAACGACGAGGCGCAGCTCGGTGAATTGGCCACCCTGGGCGAATTGACCCAGGTTGCCTGGAAACACGATGTGCAGGTGATGATCGAAGGCCCGGGCCACGTCCCGATGCACCTGATCCGGGAAAACATGGAACTGCAGTTGAAACTGTGTCACGAAGCGCCGTTTTATACGCTGGGCCCGCTGACCACCGATATCGCGCCCGGTTACGATCACATCACCTCCGCGATCGGGGCCGCGATGATCGGCTGGTACGGCACCGCCATGCTGTGTTACGTCACGCCCAAGGAACACCTGGGCCTGCCGGACAAGAATGACGTCAAGGACGGCATCATCGCCTACAAGATTGCGGCCCACGCGGCCGATCTGGCAAAGGGACATCCGGGCGCGCAGATTCGCGACAACGCCTTGTCCAAGGCACGTTTTGAATTTCGCTGGCAGGATCAGTTCAATCTCAGCCTGGACCCGGACAAGGCGCAACAGTTTCATGACGAAACGCTGCCGCAGGACGGGGCAAAACTCGCCCACTTCTGTTCGATGTGCGGCCCGCATTTCTGCTCCATGAAAATTACCCAGGACGTGCGCGAGTACGCCGCCCGCCAGGGCGTCACGGAAGACCAGGCTTTGGTCGCAGGCATGGCCGCGAAGGCCGAGGAGTTCGTGGCGGCCGGCGCGGAGCTCTACCGCAAGGCCTGAGGCCGATCCTCTCGCGAAGGGCGCACCGAGGCGGCCCTTCGCACAAACCTTTGCGCACAACAAACAAATGGACCTAATTCTGATTCTGAAGGCCGCCATCCTCGGTGTTGTCGAAGGATTGACCGAGTTTCTGCCGATTTCCAGCACCGGCCACCTGATCCTGGTGGGCGACCTGTTGGATTTCAACTCCGAGCAGGGCAAGGTGTTCCAGATCGTAATTCAGTGCGGGGCCATTCTTGCGGTGGCCTGGGAGTTTCGGTCGAAACTGGCCGGAGTCGCCATGTCGCTGGCGCATCGCGAGGAGTCGCGCGCCTTTGTATGGAACCTGCTGATTGCCTTTCTGCCGCTGGCGATTCTGGGCCTGGCTTTCGGTGGCGCAATCAAGGCGATGTTGTTTCGCCCGGTTCCGGTCGCGCTGGCGTTCATTGCAGGCGGAGTGCTCATCCTGTGGGCCGAAAAACGCCACCATGTCGTCCGGGTGCAAACCCTCGAACAGATGCAATGGAAGGACGCCTTGCTGGTGGGCCTGGCGCAGACCCTGGCGTTGATACCCGGCATGTCGCGGGCGGGATCCACCATTATCGGAGGGTTGTTGTTCGGACTGTCTCGGCGCGCCGCCACGGAATTTTCGTTTTTTCTCGCGATTCCGGTGTTGTTTTCGGCGTCCGGGTACGAACTGTTCAAACATCGCGCGCAGATGTCGGCCGACGACCTGGGCATTCTGGCCGTGGGTACGATAACCTCGTTCGTCTCGGCGTTCTTTTGCGTGCGCTGGTTATTGCGTTATGTCAGTCGTCACGACTTCACGATTTTTGCTTGGTATCGCATCGCCTTCGGAATCGTGGTCCTGCTGACCGCCTACACTGGCACCGTCAACTGGACGATCGCGTAGCAGCGACTGCGAAAAAGGCGCAGATTCAACTCTGTACCCATGGCAATCCGGCGGAACGCCATCCTCCAACCGTATTGCGGTGGCCCTGCGCATTTTTATCGCCCTCAAAGCCTTCCAAAACGTTGTAACTTTGCGCATAGCCGAGCTGAGCGGCCATCGTCGCCGCGGCATGGGAGCGCGCACCGCTGCGGCAGATGAACATCACCAGAGCTTCCTGGGCGACCTCCCCTTTGAGTTCCGCAGCAAAGCCGGTATTGGGCCGCGATCCGGGATAGGTCTGCCATTCGATTTGCGAGCTGCCGGGAATCCTGCCCACGAAATCCCACTCCGCCCGGGTCCGCACATCCACCAGCCTTGCACCGGGTACGTTGGCAAGCAAGGTGTGCGCTTCCCCCGGAGTCAGGGCGCCCGCATAGGGCAACCCGAGTTTTTGCCCGCGCTCCGCAGCGAATTTCAGAATTTCCGATTCCGTTGCCATGATTTGCCTTTCTTTGCGACCGTTTGCCACGCGACCGAACGCGAATTTTCGTTCCACGGGAAACCGGACCGCAGCGTAGCAGATACCCCGGCATACTCAATCCCATCTTGCCAACCCGGGAAAGATGCACTACCTTGGCGCGCGGTTTGATTTGACGCCCCACGATTGTGCGAGCTTTGGCCATCGATTCCGACTAAAGCCCTGTTACAAAAAGGTTTTGAACATTTTCCCCGTGGGCATGGTTCCTGCGAATACGGTTCCTGCTAAAAAATGGGCGCTGGCCGAGAATTCCGGCCCTGTCACGATTCACCAATTCGA
>JBJXFN010000225.1:0-19080 GCA_046155535.1 Burkholderiales bacterium | reverse complement strand
GGCATTGACGAAGCACGCTTCAAACGTCCGGTCATGCCTGGCGACAGACTGGTGCTGAAGGCCCAGATTCTGAGAAACCTGCGCGGCATCTGGAAGTTTTCGGCACAAGCCTATGTGGACGATGTGCTGGCGGCGGAAGCCAAATTGTTGTGCACGATGCGCAATTTGCCGGCGTCAGAACCAGTCGAATGATCCACGCAACGGCAATTGTTCACCCCGATGCGCGGGTGGCGGCGGATGTCGAGATCGGGCCTTATGCGATTGTCGGTGCTCAGGTGCAGATCGCCGCAGGGTCCTCGGTGGGCGCGCACGCGGTCATCGAAGGCCGCACCCGGATCGGGAGGAACAATCGGATTTTTGCCCATGCCGTGCTCGGCGGCATTCCCCAGGACAAAAAGTACGCCGGCGAGACCACCGATCTGGAAATCGGGGATGGCAACGTCATTCGCGAGTTCTGCACCTTCAATACCGGTACCGCGCAGGACGTCGGCACCACCCGGATCGGAAACCAGAACTGGATCATGGCTTATGTGCACGTGGCCCACGATTGCCAGATCGGCGACCACACGACCATTGCCAATTGCACGCAATTGGCCGGTCACGTCGCGGTGGGCGACCATGCGGTGCTGGGCGGATTTACCGGCATTCATCAGTTCTGCCGCATCGGAGCACATGCCATGACCGGAGTCGGATCGGTGGTGCTTGCCGACGTGCCGCCTTACGTGATGGCGATGGGCAACACCGCTGAACCACACGGCATCAACACCGAAGGTCTGCGGCGCAGAGGATTTGGCAGCGCCGCCATTCAGGGCATCCGTCGCGGCTACAAAACCCTTTACAAGTCCGGGTTGACACTGGAAGAGGCAAAACAGGCGCTGCGCCTGCAGGCCACGGAGTGCCCGGAACTCATGGTCCTGCTCGATTTCCTGGACTCTTCCAAACGCAGCATCGTGCGCTGACGTGGAGCCTTCGCGAAAACCCATGCTTCGAATTGCGCTGGTGGCGGGAGAGGCCTCCGGAGATCTTCTTGGCGCCCATCTGATCGATGCCTTACGTGCCAGGCTGGGAGAAATTGAAATCGTCGGCATCGGCGGGCCCAAAATGCAGTCTGCCGGTATGCGCAGCTGGTATCCGATGGAGTGGTTTGCGGTGCGTGGCTATGTGGAAGTACTCAGGAGTCTACCCAAATTGCTGCGTGTGCGGCGCGAACTGAAAAAAAGACTGATCGCGCAGCCGCCGGATCTTTTCATCGGTATCGATGCCCCGGACTTCAATCTGCAGTTGGAATGCGGCTTGCGGGCAAGAGGGATTCCGACCGTCCACTATGTGAGTCCTTCGATCTGGGCTTGGCGCGGGGAACGCATTCGCCAGATTAAACGCGCGGTTTCCAAGGTTCTGACCCTGTTTCCGTTCGAAAATGCCATCTACGAACGCGCGGGCGTGCCCGCGGACTATGTCGGACATCCTCTGGCCGACGAAATTCCAGAGCGCCCGGATCGTGCCGCCGCGCGCGAGCAAATGCGTCTGTCACCCACGCGCACGGTGGTGGCCCTGATGCCGGGAAGCCGGCAAAGCGAAGTCCGTCAAATGGCGGAGACCTTCATCCAGACCGCCCGGAAGCTCGCCGAGTCTATTCCCGATGTGCAGTTTCTCGTCCCGCTGGTCAGCCGGGAGACAAGGCTGATATTCGAGGAGGCCATCTACCGGCAACAGGCGGAACAATTGCCCCTGACCATCCTCTTTGGTCATGCGCAGGTGGCCATGACGGCGGCCGACGCCATTCTGGTGGCCTCGGGCACGGCAACGCTGGAGGCGGCGCTGCTCAAACGGCCGATGGTGATCAGTTATCGGATGCCCCGTCTGAGTGAATGGATCATGCGGCGCCGCGCGTATCTGCCCTACGTGGGACTGCCCAACATCCTGGCGGGAGAATTCGTCGTTCCGGAAATTCTGCTTGACGATGCGACCCCTGAGAATCTGGCGCAGGCACTGGGCAATCTGCTGCGCGACAAGGAAGTACGCAAACGCCTCGAGGAGAGATTTCTGACCATGCATCGTGCGCTTCGGCAGGGCACTGCTGCGCGCGCGGTGGAAGCGATTCTGCCCCTGCTCGAGAATTCCGCTTCGACGTCACGTCACGAATTGCTGAGGCCGGCGGCCGCCATGCGGGTCGGCGCAAAGGCCTGATGCCGACAGAGTTGTTGTGTGGTGTCGACGAAGCCGGCCGCGGACCGCTGGCCGGCCCGGTATTTGCGGGGTGCGCCATTCTGAACCCCGATGCCCACATCGCCGGCCTGGCCGACTCCAAAAAGTTGTCTGCCTTCCGGCGAGAACGACTGGGAATCGAGATCAGGAAGCACGCGCTGGGTTGGGCAGTCGCCAGCGCTTCCGTCGAAGAAATTGACCGGATCAATATTCTGCAAGCCAGCCTGCTGGCAATGCGCCGGGCAGTCGAGATGCTTGACCTGTGTCCAGATCGGGTGTTGGTGGACGGTCTGTTCTGTCCCGATTTGCGCTGGCGGACTCAGGCAGTGGTGCGAGGTGATGCAAATGTCCCGGCAATTTCCGCAGCCTCCATCCTGGCCAAGACCGCGAGGGATGCTTTCATGATGCAGTTGCACCAACAATATCCGCAATATGGGTTCGACCGCCACAAGGGATATCCCACGGCGGAACATCTGGCCGCCCTGAACCGCTTTGGGGTTTCTCCCGTGCATCGCCGCAGTTTTGCGCCGGTGCGGGCCTTGTGCGTGAACTGATGAAATTCCGCGGTCACCGCACGGGTGGTCGTTGTGGATCGAGGCAGACGGGCGCCGATGTCAGTAGATATGCCGCTGCAGGTTCGCCTGATGCAAGATTTTGGTCGCCAGTTCCTCGATAGAACGGGCGGTGGTATCCAGAACCGGAATGCCCTCCCTGCGCATCAGTACATCGGCTTCACGCAATTCGTAGTCGCAGTTAGCCATGCTTGCATAGTTGCTGCCTGGTCGACGTTCGTTGCGCACCTGATGCAGGCGATCAGCACCGATGGTCAGACCAAACAATTTTTTGCGATAGGGCCGAACCGCGGCCGGCAGTGTCCTGGCCTCGAAATCCTCGGGAATCAACGGATAGTTCGCTGCGCGCGTTCCAAATTGCAGCGCCATGTACAGGCACGTCGGTGTTTTTCCACATCGCGAAACGCCGACCAGGATCACGTCCGCTTTTTCCAGGTCTTTTGTAGATTGGCCGTCATCGTGCGACAGCGCAAAATTGATGGCGTCAATGCGCGCGAAATATTCATTGTTCCGGGCGCTATGCGAGCGTCCCACCATGTGGGAAGACTGCACGCCCAGTTCCCTTTCCATCGGCGCGATGAATACATGGAAGCAATCGATAAAAAAGGCATTGGCCTGCTGAATGGTGGCGCTGATGGTGCGGTCCACCAGGGTGCTGAAAATCAGCGGACGAATGCCCTCCTGCTGGGCGACCCGATCGACCTGTTGGACGGTTTCCAGGGCTTTTTCCAGGGAATCCACATAGGGCAGGGTGATTTCCGTGAAAGCTACCTCGTCAAACTGCGTTAACAGGCTGTGGCCAAGCACTTCAGCAGTAATGCCGGTGCGGTCGGAGATGAAAAATGCGGTGCGCTTGCGGTTGGATTGTGTTGTGGTCATGGTTGGAGTGCACCGGACAGGGGCAATCGCTAAAATACCATCTTTATCCATGCCTCACGACGGCGTAAACCCAGAATGAATGCACCACGTCATGTCATACCCTTCGAACAACTTCGAATGGCCGATATTGAACAGGTCGGCGGAAAAAATGCCTCCTTGGGCGAAATGATCAGCCAGCTCGGCGCCGCCGGCGTGCGGGTGCCGGGGGGATTCGCCACCACGGCACACGCTTTCCGGGAATTTCTGGCGCAGGATGGATTGGCGCGCCAGATCGAAGAAGCGCTTCGCGGATTGGATGTCGCAGATGTGTCGGCGCTGGTGGAGGCCGGCAGCCGCATCCGGGGCTGGATTCTGGAAGCCCCGTTACCGACGGCACTGGAGGCTGCTGTGACGGCACACTACCGGACCTTGTCCGATGGAGACGACAAGGCGTCATTCGCGGTGCGCTCCTCGGCCACCGCCGAAGACCTCCCCGATGCATCGTTTGCGGGACAGCAGGAGACATTCTTGAACATCCGCGGACTGGCCAACGTGCTGGAAGCCATTCGCCATGTGTTTGCATCGCTTTACAACGACAGGGCGATTTCTTACCGGGTCCATCAGGGTTTCGCCCACGCCGAGGTTGCGCTGTCCGCCGGCGTGCAGAAAATGGTGCGCAGCGATCTGGGCGCTGCGGGCGTGATGTTCACTCTCGATACCGAATCCGGGTTCGACAAGGTGGTGTTCATTACCTCTGCCTACGGACTGGGAGAAACCGTTGTGCAGGGCCAGGTGAACCCGGACGAGTTTTATGTATACAAGCCCGGATTGGGTGCAGGCAGGCCGGCGATTCTTCGCAGGAATCTGGGCAGCAAGGCTGTTCGCATGGTGTTTGGCGAAGACCAGTCCGCCGGTCGATCGGTCATTACGCTCAATGTGCCGGTAAACGAAAGATGCCAGTTCTCCATCGATGACAGAGAAGTCGAGGAACTGGCGCGTCACGCGATGGCCATCGAAAAACATTACGGCCGCCCCATGGACATCGAGTGGGGTCGGGACGGCGTGGATGGCCAGCTCTACATCCTGCAGGCCCGACCGGAAACGGTCATGGCCCGGGTAGAAAGCCAGCAGCGATTCCGGCTCAAGCAGCCCGGAGAAGTGTTGATTACCGGGCGTGCCATCGGCAACCGGATTGGCAGTGGAAAGATCCGGATGGTCAAGAATGCCTCCGAGATGCATCGGGTGCAGGCGGGCGATATCCTGGTGACCGACATGACGGATCCGGACTGGGAACCGGTGATGAAGAAGGCTGCGGCGATTGTCACCGACCGGGGCGGGCGCACCTGCCACGCTGCCATCATTGCGCGGGAACTCGGCATTCCCGCGGTGGTGGGATGCGGGAATGCGACCAAGATCCTTGCCGATGGCGCCAGCGTGACGGTGTCCTGCGCGGAGGGTGACACCGGATTTGTTTATCGAGGTTTGCTGGAGATCGAGATCGTCAATTCGCATCTGGAGAAACTGCCCGCCATTCCGCTGAAAATATGCATGAACGTCGGCAATCCAGAACTGGCATTCGATTTTCAGCGGCTTCCCAATTCCGGCATTGGACTGGCGCGGCTGGAATTTATCATTGCCCGCATGATTGGAATTCATCCCCAGGCCGCGTTGGCGTATCCGAACCTGGACCCGGACCTCAAGGTGCTGGTGGAGACCCAATTCGCAGGGTATCCGGATCCGGTGAATTTTTACGTGGAGAAACTGTGTGAAGGCATCGCCACGCTGGGCGCCGCTTTTTATCCGAAGCCGGTGATTGTGCGGTTGTCGGACTTCAAGTCCAATGAGTATTCGAGCCTGATCGGCGGCAGGCAGTACGAGCCGGTGGAGGAAAATCCCATGCTCGGATTTCGTGGCGCTTCGCGTTACGTGTCCGACGGATTTCGCAGTTGTTTCGAACTCGAATGCCGGGCGCTGCGCAAGGCGCGTGATGAGATGGGCCTGGATAACATCGAGATCATGGTGCCATTCGTGCGCACTGTCACGGAAGCCGCGCAGGTAATCGAGCTGTTGAAGAAAAATGGTCTCGAGCGCGGCCGCAACGGATTGCGCATCATCATGATGTGCGAACTGCCTGCCAACGCAATTCTGGCAGATCAGTTCCTGCAATATTTCGACGGCTTTTCCATCGGCTCCAATGACATGACCCAGTTGACCCTCGGGCTAGATCGGGATTCCGGCATCGTGGCCGGCCAATTCGACGAGCGTGACGCAGCCGTCAAAGTCATGTTGCAGTATGCGATTCAGGCTTGCCGCAAGGCCGGCAAATACGTGGGAATCTGCGGGCAAGGGCCTTCGGATCACCCGGATCTGGCGGAATGGCTCATGGACCAGGGCATCGATGCCATTTCCCTGAATCCGGATACGGTGGTAGAGACCTGGATCGCATTGGGCAGACATCGCAAGCTACGTTCGTCAGCAGCCTGATGGTGGGTGACGCCTGCGGGCGATTGGGTTATGATTCGGCAGCTTAGCCGGAGCGAATATGGAATGACAAAATATATCTTTGTGACAGGTGGTGTGGTCTCCTCCCTGGGCAAAGGTATCGCTTCCGCATCTCTGGCCGCCATTCTCGAAACCCGCGGCATCCGTCTTACTCTTCTTAAACTCGATCCCTATATCAACGTCGATCCCGGCACCATGAGCCCCTTCCAGCACGGGGAGGTGTTTGTGACCGAGGATGGCGCCGAGACCGATCTGGACCTCGGGCATTACGAGCGTTTTGTCAACGTGCGAATGACCCGGCGCAACAATTTCACGACCGGCCAGATTTACGAAAGCGTCATCAAGAAAGAACGCCGCGGCGACTATCTGGGCGGTACCGTACAGGTGATTCCGCATATCACCGATGAAATCAAGAATTTCATCCGGCTCGGCGCGGGCGATGCTGACGTGGCGATCTGTGAAATCGGCGGCACTGTTGGCGACATCGAATCGCTGCCTTTCCTGGAAGCCGCGCGCCAGATGAGCATCCAGAACGGGCGCGGGAATACCTGTTTCATTCATCTGACGCTGGTGCCGTATATTTCTTCCGCAGGGGAAATCAAGACCAAGCCGACCCAGCACTCCGTCAAGGAACTACGCGAGATCGGCATTCAGCCGGATGTCCTGCTTTGCCGCGCGGACCGCCTGGTGCCGGACAACGAACGCCGCAAGATTGCCTTGTTCACTAATGTGGAAGAGGAGGCCGTAATTTCCGCGGTGGATGCCGATTCCATCTACAAGATTCCCGGTTTCCTGCATAAACAGGGGCTGGACGAGATTGTCTGCCGCAAGCTGGGCATCCAGGCACCGCCTGCCGACCTGTCCAAGTGGGAAAAACTCAACCGCGACCGCGAAAATCCGCTGCATGAAGCAAACATCGCCCTGGTTGGCAAGTATGTCGATCTGGCTGACTCCTACAAATCCCTGTCGGAAGCGCTGATTCACGCAGGCATCCACACGCGCACTCGTCTGAATATCCACTACATCGATTCGGAACGCATCGAGAAGGAGGGCGTCGGTTGCCTGGATGGCATGGATGCCATCCTCGTGCCGGGTGGCTTCGGAAAACGTGGCGTGGAAGGTAAAATTGCGGCGATCCGCCATGCCCGTGAAAAACGGATTCCCTATCTCGGAATATGTCTGGGAATGCAGCTTGCCACGATCGAATACGCGCGCAATGTGGGAGGGATGCCGGATGCCAACAGCACGGAATTCGACGTGACGACGAGACATCCGGTGGTGGCACTGATTACCGAATGGCTGGATCGCAGCGGGCGCATCGAGCAGCGCAGCGGCGATTCTGCAATGGGTGGCACGATGCGCCTGGGAGCTCAGGCCTGCCCGGTGGAAACCGGGACCCTGGCCGCAAGAATTTACGGTGCCAGCGTGAACGAACGCCACCGGCATCGTTACGAAGTCAACAATGCCTACGTGCCCCTGCTTGAGAAGACCGGCTACAAGGTTTCGGCACGCACCCCGAGCGAGAACCTTCCGGAAATGATGGAACTGCCTGACCATCCCTGGTTCATTGGTTGCCAATTTCACCCGGAATTCACCTCGACGCCACGTGATGGCCATCCGCTTTTTTCTTCCTACATTGGCGCGGCAGTGCGCCATGCGGAATTGGCGGCGCGCTCCGCGATCGGGCCGGCGTCGGCCAAGATCAAGACCGTTGCCTGATGTGCCTGCCATGAAGTTGTGCGGTTTCGAGGTGGGCCTCGACCGCCCGCTGTTCCTGATCGCGGGTCCCTGCGTGATCGAATCCCGGGAAATGGCCATCGACACGGCAGGGCGCCTGAAAGAAATGGCGGCGGCGGTTGGCATTCCCTTCATCTACAAATCCTCCTACGACAAGGCCAACCGGAGTTCCGGGACTTCGTTTCGCGGACTGGGAATGGAAAAAGGCCTGCAAATCCTGTCCGAAGTGCGACAGCAGGTCGGCGTGCCGGTGTTGACTGACGTACATTCCGAAGACGAAGTGGCGGCGGTGGCGGCAGTCGTGGACGTTCTGCAGACGCCGGCATTTTTATGCCGCCAAACGGACTTCATTCGCGCGGTGGCGATGTGCGGAAAGCCGGTTAACATCAAGAAGGGTCAGTTCCTGGCGCCCGGTGACATGAAGCACGTGGTGGATAAGGCGAGGCAGGCGAGTGGCCAGGACAACATTCTGGTCTGCGAACGAGGTGCCAGCTTTGGGTACAACAATCTGGTGTCCGACATGCGATCTCTGGTGATCCTGCGGGAGACCGGTTGCCCTGTGGTCTTCGATGCCACGCACTCGGTGCAATTGCCAGGAGGACAGGGGGCCAAAAGCGGGGGGCAGCGCGAGTTCGTGCCCGTGCTCGCGCGCGCAGCGGTTGCGAGCGGCATTGCCGGCGTGTTCATGGAGACCCATCCTGACCCCGACAATGCCCCGTCTGACGGGCCGAACGCCTGGCCGATGAAATGGATGGGGCCGTTGCTCGAGACGCTCAAATTGCTCGACAACATCGTAAAAAAACAGGGATTCGCAGAAAATCTGCTGAGCCCTCCTTCACCATAACAAGTGTCTGCAGGGGAGAAAAATGAGCTCGATCGTTGATGTGATTGCGCGGGAGATTTTGGATTCGCGCGGGAATCCGACCGTGGAAGCCGATGTGCTGCTGGAGTCCGGTGTCAGCGGGCGGGCAGCCGTCCCGTCCGGCGCGTCGACCGGCACGCGCGAGGCCATTGAGCTGCGCGATGGCGACAAAAACCGGTACGGCGGCAAGGGCGTGCTCAAGGCGATAGAAAGCATCAACACGGAAATATGCGAATCCATCGTCGGACTGGACGCGGTGGAGCAGTCTTTCATCGATCAGACGCTGATCGATCTGGATGGCACCGAAAACAAGTCCCGGTTGGGCGCCAATGCGCTGCTGGCCGTCTCGCTTGCCGTGGCCAAGGCTGCCGCGGAAGAATCCGGTCTGCCCCTTTATCGTTATCTGGGCGGAGCAGGCCGAATGCAATTGCCGGTGCCTATGATGAATGTCATCAACGGCGGCGCGCATGCCAATAACAGTCTAGATCTCCAGGAATTCATGATCATTCCGGTGGGCGCCGAAACGTTTCGGGATGCCTTGCGTTGCGGGGTCGAGGTCTTTCAGACATTGCGGAAAATTCTCGACAGCAAGGGCATGCCCACCACGGTGGGTGATGAAGGCGGCTTTGCGCCGGATCTGCCCAATAACGAAGCCGCGTTGAAACTGATCATGGAAGCGATCGAAACCGCCGGCTATACACCCGGGTCCCAGGTTGCCATTGGGCTGGATTGTGCGAGTTCGGAGTTTTTCCGCGAGAATCGTTATGACATTGCCTCGGAGAGTCGCAAAATGACGGCCGCGGAACTGACCGACATGCTGGCGGACTGGACGGATCGGTATCCGATCATCAGTATCGAAGACGGCATGGCCGAGAACGATTGGGAGGGCTGGAAAATTCTGACCGACCGGCTGGGAAGGAAAATCCAGATCGTCGGAGACGACTTGTTTGTCACCAATACGCGGATTCTGGCTGAGGGCATCCGCCGCGGAATTGCCAATTCCATTCTGATCAAGATTAATCAGATTGGCACGGTCTCCGAAACTTTCGCAGCCATCGAAATGGCCAAACGTGCTGGGTATACCGCAGTGGTCTCACATCGATCCGGAGAAACCGAGGACACCTTCATTGCCGATCTGGCGGTGGGTGCGAACACCCTGCAGATCAAGACCGGCTCCCTGTCGCGCTCGGATCGCATGGCCAAATACAATCAGTTGCTGCGCATCGAGGAAGACCTGGGAGATTCGGCGCGCTATGCGGGCCGCGAGGCCTTTTATCAACTCCACAGGAGCTGAACACGATGCGGTTGTTTGCGATAGCCCTGATGTTGCTGATTGCGCTGATCCAGTATCCCCTCTGGTTCGGCAAGGGCGGGTGGATCGCGGTCTGGAAACTGCAAGGGCAGATTCAGGCGCAGCGCGAGACCAATATCACTTTGGCGGCGCGCAACGTTGCGCTGGATGCCGATGTCGCTGACCTGAAAAGAGGCTATGAAGCCATTGAGGAGCGGGCGCGCAACGAACTCGGCATGATCAAGCAGGACGAAATTTTCTTCCAGGTCATGTCGCCAGCCGTGGCGGAAACCGTTTCGACTTCCAGGCGCTGAGGCCAGACACGGAAAGATTTCGTACATTTCGCATTGCCTATTCCCGGGATCGACCCTGATCCTCCTGCATGTCCTCCGGGCGGTTCAGATTCCGGAATGCCTCGGGCGGGCCGTCAAACCTGACTTCCGTCGTGGCCAGCGTGGCGTACCACAAGTCGAATTTGCGTCCCCCGGCATTCAGGAATTGTGTCAAGTGCCGGTGCAAGCGTTTTCTCGCGATGCAGATGACCGGGTGTGCCCTGTCCGGCGTGCGCGCGACAGCCACGTCCAAATCTTGCGCCAACAGCGCCTCGGCCAGTCGCGCCACCAGATTCTCGGGCAGGAAAGGCGTATCACAGGGAACACACCCGACCAGTTCGTGGCGCGCCGCTGCCATGCCGGCTTGAAGGCCGGCAAGTGGACCGGCGAAATTGTCCAGGGAGTCCGACACCACCGGATAACCGAATTCCGCGTAGCGTGCATGGTTGCGATTGGCACTGATCAGAATTTCGGTAGCCTGCCCGGCGATCCGATCCAGCACCCACGCAACCAGGGGCCGCCCGCGGAACATCTCCAGCCCCTTGTCGACACCCCCCATGCGACGACCGGCGCCACCGGCCAGCAAGACGATTGTTGCCGCCACTTGCGTTGCCCGGGAATCAGACAACCGGCCTTCCGGTACCGACGGAACATTGTTCATTTCGGAACTTGCGACTTGATCGCGGACGTGTGTTTGCGCGGCGCGCATGCCATGCGTCGCGGATATGAAATGGATTGCACATAGCGTCTGACTGGAGCGATGGAGGGGTCGGCTATTGCGGGTAGAATTCGCCACTTGGCAGGATGGAATTTTCGCAATCCAACAATAACGATTCGTGGGAGGACAAGCTGATGGAATTGCTCGCAAAAGAACGCACCATCGCGCAGCCGGGATTTAACCGTTGGCTGGTGCCGCCGGCGGCGCTGTGTATTCATCTTTGCATTGGCATGGCGTACGGTTTTTCGGTGTTCTGGCTGCCGTTGACCAAGGCGTTGGGCATCACCAGTTCCCTTGCCTGTCCAGCGGACATGAGCTGGATTGCCAAATTGTTTACCACCGCTTGCGACTGGGACAAACCCATGCTGGGGTGGATGTACACGCTGTTTTTCGTATTTCTCGGCTCCAGCGCCGCGCTGTGGGGCGGCTGGCTGGAACATGCCGGGCCGCGCAAGGCCGGTGTGGTGTCGGCGCTTTGCTGGTGTGCCGGGCTGGTGCTGTCGGCTATCGGCGTGTACACGCATCAATTGTGGCTGATGTGGCTGGGATCGGGAATCATCGGTGGCATTGGCTTGGGACTGGGGTACATTTCACCTGTCTCGACTCTGATCAAGTGGTTTCCGGACCGACGTGGCATGGCCACCGGCATGGCCATCATGGGGTTCGGCGGCGGTGCGATGATCGGCTCTCCGCTTGCGGACGGGCTGATGAAAGTGTACGCCACCCAGACGTCTGTGGGCGTGTGGGAGACGTTTCTGACCATGGCGGCGATTTATTTCGTCTTCATGATGATTGGCGCCTTCGCATACCGGGTGCCGCCCACCGGCTGGAAACCCGCCGGATGGCAGCCTCCCGCGTCGCAGGCGGCGAACGCCATGATTACCCAACGTCACGTGCACTTGAACAAGGCTTGGCGGACGCCACAATTCTGGTGCCTGTGGGGAATCCTCTGTCTGAATGTGTCGGCCGGCATCGGGGTGATCGGCATGGCTTCGCCAATGCTGCAGGAAATTTTTGGCGGTCGGCTGATCGGTCTGGATCTGAAGTTCGACCAACTGGACAAGGCACAACTCGGACAGATCGCCGCCATTGCCGCCGGGTTCACCGGATTGCTCAGCCTGTTCAATATTGCAGGCCGCATCATCTGGGCATCCTTCTCCGATTACATTGGCCGACGGGCGACTTACTTTGCTTTCTTCACACTCGGATTCCTGCTGTATGCCTATGCGCCGAGTGCGGGGCATGCTGGCAGTGTGGCGCTGTTCGTCGCCACCTTCTGTTTTATTCTCACCATGTATGGCGGTGGATTCGCGACCATTCCGGCCTATCTTGCCGATATGTTTGGCACCCAGATGGTCGGCGCCATTCACGGACGCTTGCTTACCGCCTGGTCCGTGGCCGGGATTCTGGGTCCGGTGCTGGTGAATTACATCAACGATTTCCAGATCAAGTCCGGTGTTCCAAAAAGCGAGGCCTACGACACCACGATGTACGTGCTGGCAGGACTGCTGGTGGGTGGATTCATTTGCAACCTTCTGGTGCGGCCGGTGGCAGCAAAATGGTTCATGACGGACGAAGAATTGGCGGCGGAACGAAAACTGGCGCATGACGCAGCGGCGGCCAGTGCATCCGCAGGCAATGCTTCGGCAAGCGGTGGGACCGCTACCCACCCCGGACTTGTTATCGTGTTCTGGCTGTTTGTGGGCATTCCGCTCGCCTGGGGCGTATGGAACACCATTGCCAAGGCCCGGGTGTTGTTTGGCTGAGATGCCCGGCGGCTGATAGCGGGGATGAAGATGGCGCCGGTTTTGATTGTTACGGGTGCGAGCCGGGGTATCGGCGCCGCGACAGCGTTGCTCGCAGCCAGTCGAGGATATGCCGTCGCGGTCAACTATCTTCAAAATCGAGATGCCGCTGAGGCCGTGGCGGAATCCATTCGGAGATCCGGGGGCAAAGCGGTTGCCGTGGCTGCGGACATTGCGACCGAAGCCGGCGTGCGGACATTGTTTGAATCCGTGGATCGGGAACTGGGCAGGGTGTCGGCACTGGTGAACAATGCCGGGATCCTCGAAAAACAGACGCGACTCGATCAGATCGACGAAGCAAGACTTCGCCGGGTATTTGCAACCAATGTCACGGGTGCGTTCCTGTGTGCCCGCGAGGCCGTGCGCAGAATGTCCACAAGGTATGGGGGGAGGGGTGGGGCGATCGTGAATCTTTCTTCCGCCGCCTCCCGTCTTGGCGCGCCTGGAGAGTATATTGATTATGCGGCGACCAAAGGCGCTATTGATACACTCACCATCGGGCTGGCCAAAGAGGTCGCCGAAGAAGGAATTCGCGTCAACGCCGTGCGACCCGGGTTTATTTATACCGACATGCATGCAAGCGGCGGCGAGCCGAACCGGGTCGACAGGGTGAAAGTGATGGTGCCGATGAAACGGGGTGGACAGCCGGAAGAGGTTGCGAAGTCGATTCTCTGGTTACTGTCCGACGAGGCCTCCTACATCACCGGCGCATGTGTAGATGTCACCGGCGGACGTTGAATGAAACGCAACTGTGGAGACTTTTTCAGGAATGATTGGTAAGGCATTTCAAATTTCAGGATGGATGCTGCTGGCTGGCGTGCTGGCCAATGTCTCAGCACAAGAGCCCGTAAAAGGCATCGTCGCCTTAAAGGAGGAAGGGCCGGTGACTTATGGCCGGTCCGCCAAGATCAAGGCGACGGTGGAAGCCATTGATGCCGAGTCCCGGCATCTGACGGTGATGGGGCCGAGGGGATATTCGATGCGCATGCGGGTTGCAGACCGAGTCCGGAATCTTCCGGATATTCGCGTCGGCGACGAAGTGACTGTGCGTTACAACGAGTCCGTGGGTCTCGCATTGCATAAACTGGATGCGTCAGCAGGTGAAGGGTCCCCGCAAACTGTGGCGTTCGGTGAGCCGGCCGACGGCCACAAGGTGGTGGATGCCGAAGTGCAGGCGGTTGCGGTCAAGCAGAAGACCTTGAGCCTGAAGGATGCCGACGGAAACATTGTCGATCTTTACGTGCGCGATACCAAACTTCTGGAAACCCTGGAAGTTGGTGAGCTAATCCGGGCAACACACAGTGAAGCTGTTGTGGTATCCATTGAGCCGCCGAAATCGAAGGACAAGGATAAGAACAAGAAGAAGAAAAAATGAACACGGCGGCAACCGTTTCGGATGAATGCTCCGTAAGTTTTTGTACGTGAATGTGCGATAGCGGTTGCACGGTAAGGACGGAGGTTGGCGATTGCTACGCACAGGGAGGCAATATGCAGGGACAACGCGATGCAACCGAAATTTGGCTGTGTTGCGGCTGACCTTGACCTGCGCCCGAGAGGACGCCCGGGGCGCACAGTCATTTGGTTGCAGGGTTTTTAAGCGCCCTGGTGGAAGTTCGCAGAGCAGTTGATTCCCGGTTTTTCCCATTGAATTTCAGGTTCGCCAGGTTTTTCGCTGCAAGTCTGCTTGCAGTGCTGCCTGCATGCGCGCAGCGCGTAGTGGGGCCGCCCCCATTGCCGCCCGCTGGCATGCCGGCAGGCCCTCTCCCGGAAGTGCAAATTATTGTGATCCCCGGGAAAGAAGGACCGATGGGCGGCGTCGTGGTGCGGCAGGGTGCCCAGACGCTGACTCTGGAAAAACCCTATGCCGGGGCCAGACTGCGCAGCGATGGCGCGCCGTTTCCAATCACTTCGAGTCAGGAAGGTGTACATACGCATTTCTCGGCTGCGTTGTCTGCCTTGCCTCCCCGGCCGACCACGTATCTGATCTATTTTGTGAGCGGGACAGACACGCTGACGCCGGAATCGGCCAGGCAAATCGAAGAGATTGTTGCCGAGCTCGTCATGCGTCCGGCTCCGGAGTTTGCCGTCATTGGTCATACGGATTCGGTCGGCACGGAGACGTTTAACGATGCGCTGTCCTTGAAAAGAGCTAACAGGATTGCGCAAATTCTGATTTCCCACGGCATACCGGAAGTCAGTATCTCCGTGGCGGATCGAGGTGAACGCGAACCTTTGGTGCTCAGTGCTGATAACGTGCCGGAACCGAAGAATCGGCGCGTCGAAATCGTTGTGCGGTAAACGGGGGCGACGGAGTAGGGTTAATTAAGCGGGACGGGTGCGACGGTCTGCGAGGCAGTCCTGACGTGCCTTCAGATTGCGGAGGAATTTACCGATGCTCTGGCGGCCCTGTCTGCCAGACCTTCGAAATTCTTACTTTATTTTTTGGCAGAGGCAAGGATCGGTTGTCCGATGCATCCAATCAGGAAGTCGCGAAAAATCATCGCCGATCTGAGCGCTCGGCCGGCGCCGGAAATTTCGGTGATTGGACACACGGATTCGATGAACGGGCGCGAATTCAACGACAGGCTATCCCTGCAGCACGCGGAGTGGGTACGAAGAATGTTGTTGGAACGCGGCATTCCGCAGTCCGTCATATCGATTGCCTGTCGGCGAGAACGCGAACTTCTGATACCCACGGAAGACGGCATGGCGGAAGTCGGCAGCCGCCGGGTCGAAATCAACGTGAAATAATCAGACCAGACCGTCGAGCAACTGGACATTGACCAGCGCACCAGGCTCTACGTTGCCCTGGTCCGCCGGCAGGACGATAAAACAATTGGCCTGACTCATGGAGGAGAGGATGCCGGAACCCTGGTCGCCTGTGGCGCTCACCGTCCATGTTCCCCCGGCATCCTGGCGTAGCACGCCACGCTGGAATTCGGTGCGCCCGGGCGCCTTCTTGAGCGCGGATTCGCATTTGACCGGGAAGCTGGGAACGGGCGCCACCAAAGTCTGACCCTGCAAATAAAGCAGCGCATCGCGGACAAACTGGTAGAAGGTCACCATGACCGCCACCGGATTGCCCGGCAGGCCAAAAAAATGGGCATCACCGATTTTCCCGTAGGCCAGCGGACGGCCCGGTTTCATGGCAATTTTCCAGAATAACACTTGTCCGAGACGGTCGAGAATCGACTTGACGTGATCCGCCTCGCCCACTGACACGCCCCCACTCGTGATGACCACATCGGCGGCGCCGGCCGCCGCACGAAACGCCTGTTCGACAGCGGCGGGATCGTCGCGGATGACTCCCATGTCCATGACTTCGAAGCCGAGGCGGGTGAGCAGTCCGTACAAAGTGTAGCGGTTGCTGTCGTAAATTTGTCCGGGCCCTGGCAGTTGGCCGATGGAGACCAGTTCATCACCAGTGGAAAAAAATGCAACTCGAAGCCTTCGATACACCGCGACTTCGCCGACACCGATGGAGGCCAGCATGCCGATTTCGGCGGCGCGAAGAGGTTGCCCGGTGCGCAGGGCAATCGCACCACGCTGCAAATCTTCGCCGGCGCGCCGGGTATTGATGCCGTGTTTGGCGGCCGGCAAGACACTGACGGTTGTGCCGGAAAATTTTGCGCGCTCCTGCTGGATGACGGTGTCAGTGCCAGCAGGCAGCACGGCACCAGTCATGATGCGTACGGCCTCCTCTGCGCCGACCTTGCCGCTGAACGGACGACCTGCGAAGGATTCGCCGATCACGCGCAGTGCAGTTTCACCATCGATTCGCAAATCCTCAAACCGGACCGCAAAGCCGTCCATGGCCGAATTGTCATGCTGCGGCACGTCGATCGGCGAAATGACATCCTGGGCCAGCACACGTCCCAGGGCGGCGCGAATCGCCAGGCGTTCGGACACTGTCACCGGAGACAGAAAACGGCGTATATGCGCGCGCGCCTTGTCCACCGGCATGGAATTGGGATCGTAGTCGGAGGCCTCTGCCAGATCACGAAGGGTGGTGTGTGGACGCATGCCGGGAAAACCTGTGGAGACGGTCGGAAGATGAATGATGACGATAACGACGGCGGTATTATTTGGCGGACAAGCCTTTCTTCAGCAACTCGCCGACCAGTTCGCCGAGCGGAATGCCGCGTTCCTGGGCCTGCGCATGCAGTTGTTTGACAAGGTCGCCGTGCAATTTGACGGCAAATGGGACCAAACCCTGATCCTGATCGAGTTTGCGCTGCTGGCGCCGATCCACCACGCCAGTAACGCCTCGGCCAAAACGCTCATGCGCGGCCCGGGAGAGTGGCTGGTGTTCAATTTTCTTGCCCTTGCTTTTTTCGAGGTCGACTCTTTTCACGGGGATGGATTCCTGCGGACGAACACGGGTTTTTAACCGCCAATGTAGGACATTTCCACTTTACGCAGCTTGGAGGTCTCTTCGGTTCGAATTTCCGAATAACGATCCGTGCGCGCGCGCCAGACACGGGCGATGGTTTCGGAGATCTCGGCATCGCCGGCACCGCCACGAATCAATTTTCGCAAATCCGTGCCCTCGGTCGCAAACAAACAGGTGTACAAGGACCCTTCGGCGGACAGCCTGGCACGGGTGCAGTCCTTGCAAAAAGCCTGCGTGACCGAAGAAATGAATCCAATTTCGCCGCCGCCGTCCTGATATCGCCAGCGTTCCGCCACTTCTCCAGCGTAATTTGGGTCAACGGATTCCAGGGGAAACACCGCATGAATCCGGGACACCAATTCGCGTGAAGGCACGACATATTGCATCTTCCATCCATTGGTATATCCGACATCCATGAACTCGATGAAGCGCAGGATATGCCCACTGCCCTTGAAGTACCGGGCCATGTCCACCACGCTCTGGTCGTTGGTGCCACGTTTGACGACCATGTTGATTTTCAGCGGCCTCAATCCGACGCGATCGGCTTCTTCGATGCCTTCGAGCACTTTTGCCACCGGGAAATCGACGTCATTCATCGCCCGGAATATCGCATCGTCCAGGGAATCCAGGCTGACGGTCACGCGATGCAGGCCGGCATCCTTGAGTGCCCTGGCCTTCTGTTTGAGCAGGGAGGCGTTGGTGGTCAAGGTCAGGTCCAGCCCCGGTTCACGGGCCAGCAATTCGATCAGTTTTTCGAGTTGTCGCCGAACCAGAGGTTCGCCACCGGTGATGCGGATTTTTTCGATGCCGTGTTCGTGGAAGATTCTGACAAGCCGGTGAATTTCGTCGAAATTGAGCAATTGCGCGCGTTCGAGGAACTGGAAGTCGCGTCCATAAACCTCCTTGGGCATGCAGTAGGTACAGCGAAAATTGCACCGGTCAGTGACCGATATGCGCAAATCACGCAGCGGACGACCGCGGCGATCCGCGAGCGAAGCCGCCGGCAGGCCGGGTGTGGACGAAGGAATTGGCGTCAGTTCGGATTTCATTTTTGATTGTTCGCTCCGGACGCATTATATTCCAACAGGAATAACGAGGCTGGAACGGTCCGCGGCCCGGGTGGCCCTGCACGGATCGGCAAAGTTGCGGATAATTGGGACATGAATCCATTGGACACCGGAATTTCAACAGTAAGCATCCGATACTTCGCGCGCCTGCGCGAAGTGCTGGCCTGTGAGCAGGAACAGCTCGCACTACCCGAGGGCGTCCACGATGTCGGCGCGCTTCTGGACTTGCTCAGGGGGCGCGGCGGCCCCTGGCAGGCCGAACTTGCCTCCGGCAGGCCAGTGCGTGTCGCTGTGAATCAGGAACTGGCGCAACGCTCAAGTCCTATCGCTGCTGGCGACGAGATTGCGTTTTTCCCCCCCGTGACGGGAGGCTGAAATGGTAGTCCGAGTACAAGTCGAAGATTTTGATGTGGGCGCCGAAATAGCGAACCTCCGGCGCGGCAATCCCGCTGTGGGAGCCGTGGCAAGTTTTGTCGGCGTGGTCCGCGATCTGAACGAAGGGGCCTCGGTCGCCGAAATGACCCTGGAGCACTACCCGGGAATGACGGAAAAGGCCCTGGAGAATATCGTCAGCGAAGCCCGGTCGCGCTGGGACATTTACGACGCCTGTGTCATTCACCGGGTGGGCACTCTCAGACCATGCGATCAGATTGTATTGGTCGTGGTGGCCAGCGCCCACCGGGGCGAAGCGTTTCAGGCCTGCGAATTCCTGATGGACTACCTCAAGACGCGCGCGCC
>JBJXFN010000201.1:0-3578 GCA_046155535.1 Burkholderiales bacterium | reverse complement strand
TTCTTCATTCTGGAGTCCGGGAGCCTGGATCGAGGGGTAGAATTTCGAAGAGAGAAAAGTTGTTCGGTCCATTCTAGCAGGGGGATTGCCATGACCGTATTGGTTTTGGGGAAATCGACCCGGGTGTTGCTTCGGTCGGTGTGGCTCGGGATTGCCCTGTTGTTGGCGCCGGCCTGGGTTCTCGCGGAGACGAAGACAGACGAGGCGCGTCGGCTTGCTCTGTCCCAGATGCAGAGCCGGGATGCGCCAGCGCGCGTCAAGGCATGCGAGGTACTTGCTGAAGTCGGAGTGGACAAAGACCTTCCGCACCTGCTGGGGGCACTTTTCGACGACGATGCCGGCGTACGCGCCGCGGCTGAATTGGCGATCTGGAGAGTGTGGAGCCGATCCGGGGACGGGGCGGCCGATCAACTGTTCAATGTTGGCGTCGAACAAATGAGCCAGCGCAATTTCCCCGCGGCCGTGCGCACCTTCAGTCGGGTGATTGAAATGCGGCCGGATTTTGCCGAAGGATGGAACAAACGGGCAACCGTGTATTTCTTGATGGGGGAAGATGACCTGTCTCTGAAAGATTGCGACGAAGTGCTCAAACGCAATCCTTATCACTTCGGCGTGTTGTCGGGTTATGGTCAGATTCATGTGCGCAGAGGGGAGCTGGCGCGTGCCCTGGATTATTTCGAACGCGCGCTGGTCATCAATCCCAACATGGACGGCGTGCGCATTGCGATCGAGGCCATTGAGCGGGTGATGCGCCGGCGTGACGGGCGTTCTATTTGAGGCCCGTCGTGCTCGCGCTGAAGCATTCACAATGAGGATGCACCCTTGCGTCACGCTGCGCACGCGTGGCAGTATCCACTGCCCGCCCTGTCGCTGGTTGCAATCATGATTGTTTTGCGTCGTTTTCATACCGATTTTCCTGCTCCCGGAGAAAATACCTGATGCGCGCCGATCTGCTTGCCGGGTTGCGCATGGCGTTTTTCCTTGGCGCGCGCAGCGACAGTTTTCAGGGAGGAGCCGGCCGCTTCGGCGCGCTGGTGGCACTGAACCTCCTGTTGAATCTTTTCTGGTCGCTGATTTTTGTCGGCCCGGAAGGAGGCTTTAACCTGCATGCGTTACCTTCGGCCGTATTCGGTGCACTCACCATGTTGTGCGCGGGAGCGCTGATCGCCGGGCTGCTCCAGGATTCCCGGTACACGCTGCGAATTCCATTGGCCGTGGCTTCAATCGGAATCACGGTCGGCGTGCTTGCCAACTTTTTCTGGTTTGCGGTGGACAGGGAATGGTTGACTTTGCCGCAGGGGCTGGGTCCGTATTTCTCCTATTTCGTTGTCTTCGGCTGGTGGTCGGCGGTGACGCTGCTGGCCGTGGCCCGGCTGGTGCCCTGGGCTCCTCGTGTGGGCCTTCTGCCGGTGGTGATATTTGCTGTGGTGGTGGTGGTGCCAACTTACTTCCTGCCTTCCGGCCGATTGTGGGAGGTTTCCATGGAGGAGGGCGCCGATAACGAAGCAGCTTCGCGCTGGAATGCAGCGGTCACCGAACAGGCCTTGTATGCCCAGCCCGAATTGCTGGCCGCTAATCTGGCAAGTCTGCAACCCGAGCGACCGGGAATCGATGATTTGTATTTCGTCGGCTTCGCACCCTATGCGGCCCAGGATGTTTTCATGAAAGAAATGCTTGCCGTCGAAAAAATGCTGGAGGAACGATTCGACGTGGCCGGTCGATCATTGAGCCTGATCAGCCATCCGAGCCTCGTCAATCAGGTTCCAATAGCCTCGCTGACCAGTCTGCGCAAGGCCTTGAAGGCGGTGGGCGAACGTATCAATCCGGAAGAAGACATTGTCCTGCTGCATATCACCACGCATGGTTCCGAGAACCACCAGCTCAGCGTCGAGTTCTGGCCGCTCAAGCTGGAGCCCATCGGTCCGGCGGCATTGCGAGCGGCGCTCGACGATTCCGGCATCAAGTGGCGCGTAGTGGTGGTCTCGGCCTGTTATGCGGGCGGTTTCATCGAAGCGTTGAAAGATTCGCAAACGCTACTGGTCGCGGCGGCGGACGCCCGGAGCCAGTCTTTCGGCTGCGGTAATCAATTTGACTACACGTACTTTTCCAAGGCGTTTTTTGACGAAGCCTTGCGCGCCACCCATTCGTTTCCCGATGCCTATAACATGGCGCGTGATGCTGTTCAGGCGCGTGAAAAGCGGGAGAAGATTGACCCCTCCAGTCCACAGATATTCGAGGGCAGCGCGATGCGCGAGAAACTGGCAAAACTGCGGGCCCGGCTGGACGCCACTGTGCCGCAGTAAGGGCTCGTTTCGAGCCAGCGGAGGAACGATGCAATTGATGCGATGGACGGTGGTGGCCTGCTTGATCCTGGCATTTTCTGCGCAGGCGGGGGATTGGAAACCCCTGTCCCGCGAACAGGCGCTGAAACAAACCCGCAGTGAACACGCCGACCGTCGCCGGCTTGCTTATGGACGACTGGCCGAAGTCGGAACGCTGGAGGACGTGCCGGTCGTGCTGGCCGGTCTCTGGGACGATGAAGCGTTGGTCCGTGGCATGGCCGAGCAGGTGGTTTGGGGAATCTGGATGCGCACCGGGGATTCCAATATCGACCCGATGTTCCAGAGCGGGATGACGTTGATCTCGGAAAATGAACCGGCCGCCGCGATCGAAAAACTGAACGACGTGATTGCATTGCGACCTGAATTTGCAGAGGCGTGGAATCGCCGCGGCGACGCCTGGGCAAGCACTGGGGATGAGGCGCGCGCGCTGGCGGACTATATGCGCACAATCGAACTCAATCCCTACCATTTTGGCGCGCTGGAGAGTTGCGGCCGAATCTGGTTTGAACGCAGGGAAAACCGCAAAGCCGCGGAATTTTTTCGGCGCGCCGTGGAGATCAATCCGAATCTGTGGAATGTCGTAGACGTGCTTCGCAGGTTGAACGAAATGCTGGAGAACGACAGGATATAGAAGCGGGTGAGGGGTGAGGGGTGAGGCGTGAGACGTGAGGCGTAAAAGTTGTAGTCCCTCAAACCTTAAACCTCAAACCTCAAATCATGCGGCGAGGGTAAGAATTTCTACGAGGTCTGCCGCGCCATTTACCGGACGCGGATTGGTCTTGATGGGACCGGTGCCGTCGTAACGCGCCGCGATCGCGGCAAATTCGTCGCGGGTGATGCCGATCTGCGACAGGCGCGAGGGCAGGCCGAGGCTGCGCACGAACTGCTCCATCGCCTCCGCGGCGGAATCGGTCGTCTTGCCAAACGCGCTTGCAACCTCCCGCTGGCGATCCGCGTTCACCGATTGGTTCCATCGCAACACCGCGTGCAGCGTGACGCAGGACGTGATGCCGTGTGGAACCCCCTTCAGAACGCCAAGCAGATAACCCAGGCCATGACTCGCGCCGAATGGCAGTCCGCTCATCGAGCTGATGCGTGAAATCCACATCGTGACTCTGCCTCGATTTGACGTACACCACATTTATGCAGCCATGAGGCCGGATTCAAAATTGACCGGTGTCTTGAAGTCGATCGACGAATGAATGCGCCTGCGATTATAGAAGCCTTCGATCCAGT
>JBJXFN010000190.1:0-9746 GCA_046155535.1 Burkholderiales bacterium | reverse complement strand
CCCCATGGCCAAAGTACCCAAACGCCTGCCGCAGATTCTCTCGCGCGATGAGGTCAAGCGCCTGATCGAGGCGGGGGCGACATTGCGCGCGCGCACGCTTCTTGGCACCGCCTACGCGGCAGGGCTGCGCGTGACCGAGGTGTGCGCACTTGAACTCACCGACATCGAGAGCGCCCCGGACCGCATGTGCCTGAAGATACGCCAGGGCAAGGGCGGGCAGGATCGCTACACGCTGCTCTCTGCACGCTTGCTCGACACCCTGCGCCGCTACTGGTGCGATCGGCGCCCACGCCGGTGGTTGTTTCCCAACCCCTCGGGCAGCGGTCCGATCAATGCGACCACGGCGCAACGCATGTACTGCGCCGCCCGTGATGCGGCCGGCATTGCACCCGAGGGCGGGATTCACACGCTTCGCCACGCCTTTGCCACCCACCTGCTCGAAGCCGGCGTGGACCTGCCCACCATACAGCGCCTTCTGGGCCATGGGCACATCAGCACGACCATGCGCTACTTGCATCTGGCACGCACGCGCTTGACCGGCACCACTTCGCCCCTGGAACTGCTTTGACACCACCAAGGCGCTAACGCGTCGAAGTGCTTCCCGCCCTTGCGCGCCTGGGATTGGCCCAGGTGCTGCACCGTCACGGCCCGGCGTATCTCGAAACGCACCCCCTGTGCGCGGCCAAGGCGAAGGTCTGGCGCGCGATCCTCGCCTGCCGCACCGCCGCACTCGGTGGTCACGTCCAGACTTGCGAGGCCTGCGGCACGATCCGCCACGTCTATCACTCCTGCCGCAATCGGCACTGTCCGCTGTGCCAGACGCGGGCCAAGGAAGCCTGGGTCTCCCAACGCCGGCGCGAGGTGTTGCCGGTGCCGTATTTTCATCTGGTGTTTACCCTCCCGCACGATCTGAACGGCCTGATCGGGGCAAGTCCGCGACTGCTCTACGAAACCTTGTTCGGGGCGGTTTCAGCAACACTGACCGAGTTCGCAGCCAATCCACGTTGGCTGGGCGGGACACCCGCATTCACGCTGGTGCTGCATACGTGGAAGCAGGATCTGGGACGCCACGTCCACGTGCATGCACTGGTGGCCGGCGGGGCATTAAGCATCGATGGGAATTGGGTGGGCGCGAAACAGGGTTTTTTGTTTCCGGTCAAAGCCCTGTCCAGGGTGTATCGGGGCAAGTTCGTTGCGGCCTTGCGGCAAGCGCGAAGCGGCGCTTCGTTACCAGAGCCGGTGTTGGCCGATTGCGCGTGGCGCGATCTGATGGCACGCATCCATGCGCACGAGTGGGTGGTCTATGCCAAGCAACCTCTGGGTGGACCTGAGCAGGTGCTCGACTATCTGTCGCGCTATACGCACCGGGTGGCAATCTCGAACGAGCGCATCGTCGGCATCGACGACACCCAGGTGTCGTTTCGCATCCGCACCGATGCGACCACGGGCAAGAAGCGCACGGTGCGCCTGACCGCAGAGGCGTTCATCGACCGGTTCTTCCTGCACATTCTGCCTCAAGGTTTCAAGCGCATCCGCCATTACGGTGTGCTCGCACCGGCGGTGAAGGCGGTGAAGTTGGCGCAGGCCCGTGCGGCCCTGGCTGCGCCGGCGCCCGATCCGGTGGTGGTGGAGTCAGTGGCGGCCTTCATGGCGCGCATCGAGCGTCACGCGTACCTGCGTTGCCCGCATTGTGGTGAAGGCCGGTTCGTGCCCACGGCGCCGATTACGCCGACACGAGTATCCTCGCTGCAGGTGCGCGCACCACCATGACACATCGATCGTTCTTGGGTTGGCTGGGCGGTATTGCGCGAGATCACGTGCCTCGGGCACGCGCTCGCGCCTTGCCCTCGAAATGGTCCAATCGGAGCGCGCATCGCGCAGTGTGGCGCACCGCTTCAGCGCTCCCGCACGCCGCGTATCCCTTCCCGGGGTTGCGCGAGCGCATCCATCCTCGTGCCAACGGGTTGCATCGCGCCCGTGCAGGATTACAATCCCCATAACGACCACCGCGGGTAGCGGTTCAGTCCAACGAGGTTTATCCGCCGCCTTCACCGCCGCGGCAGGATTCAACGTTTGCAAGGCGGCGGATAAACGCTATTCGTTGGGCCTATTCGAAGTTGCCGCTATGACGGATCTCCTCCCACCTTGGCCACTGTTCTCCGCATTCCTTCTTGCGAGTTTCGTCCTTGCCGTCACGCCTGGGCCCGGCGTGCTCTATATCGTTACGCGCAGCCTTGTTCAGGGGCGCCGTTCCGGCTTGGTGTCGGTTGCCGGCGTTGCCCTCGGGGACCTCGGCAACGCCTTTGCCGCTTCAGTTGGTCTTGCCGCCTTGTTCGCGGTTTCGTCCCTTGCTTTCTCTGTAGTCAGGTATGCCGGCGCGCTTTACCTTGTGTTCCTGGGCGTGCAAATGCTCCGCACGTCTCCCGGCGCGAATTCAGCCACCATTCCATTCGTTGTGTCAATTACGCGCGTCTTTCGTGACGGTTTCGTCGTCGCTCTCCTTAATCCCAAAACCACCCTTTTCTTTGCTGCGTTTCTGCCGCAGTTCCTGACTCTCAGCGCGCCGCCCATGTTTCAGAGTATGGCGCTTTGTTCGCCGTTGGCTACTCGCCGCGCTACGCGCGCCGGCGTTGGGTTAGCTGTACGTTGGGTTTTAAAATTGATGCCTTCATATCTGACTACTGTGCCCCGAAAGATGGTGAGCTTCGGTTTCGGTCCAGAATGATTGAGTCTAAAAAGGAAATCTCAAGAATGTTGCGAATAGCCCAGGTCAGTTGGGTCACAATTGCCACGTTGCTATTGGTGGGAAATGTTATGGCCGTTGAGGAAGCGAAATACAACGTACTTCGTGAAGAAGACGGGTTCGAGCTTCGGGAATACGATTCCCATATTCTCGCTGAGACCACGGTGGATGAAGAGTTTGAAGATGCGGGTAATGAAGCGTTCGGCCGCTTGTTCAAGTACATTTCTGGCAACAACAAACAGCAACAGAAAGTGGCGATGACATCGCCTGTTGGGCAAGAGCCATCGAGCCAGAAGATTGAGATGACATCACCGGTAGGTCAGCAGAAGCAGGATGGGAAATGGGTTGTCAGCTTCACGATGCCAGAGTCATTCACGCTGGAAACGACTCCTGAACCAAAGGACCCAAACGTGTCTATTCGCGAGGTTCCGGCACGTCTCATTGCTGCGGTACGTTATTCGGGTTTTTGGAGCGAAAAGAGTTACCGTCGCAACTTGGCAAAATTACGGGATTGGATGGCGACTAATCGGTTGACTCCGTTAGGCGAACCGATTTGGGCACGGTACAACCCACCGTTCATGCCTTGGTTCCTTCGTCGCAATGAAATCCTGGTGCCGGTTGCATCCCCGGAATCTGGCAGTTGAGCGTGGTGCGGTTGGCGCCCAACAATTCGTCGCAGCGGGCATTTGACCCGCCACGTACTTTTGCTGCAGCAAGAGCAGGCGTCGCCGCAAATGCCGCTGAACTCAGGCGTCGGCCGCCACGGGATCGCCGCGCGATGAATCATTCCCCGACTCTTGGGCGGTTGGCATGCTTTGCACTTTCTGCCTTCCTTTACGGTTGCACGGACGGCGCGACGCGCATCGCCTACGACATCGAATCGGGAGTCGCAGCGTTTCAACGATCGGATGCAAGAACCTACGAGGTTCGACACCTTCCTGAGAGTAAGCCTGATGGGTGCGCGGGCGCGTACACAGTGCAGTTCAGCGCTAACTCGTCCCTGGTCATCTGGTGCAAGGAGTCCGGTGGTGGCAAAGTGACTTCGAGCCATACCACCACTTACCATCTTCGCTTCGTGACAATTCCCAAGACGTTTAAGCTCGACAAGGCGGCGGGAGAACCCACCATCATCGAGCTGGCGAAAGAAAACGGGACTTTAATAGTCACGGGGGTACGGTAATGTTGCTCTGCATGAGGTTGGTGTCGCAAGTGACGCCCAACGATGCGCTGAACCGGACGCTCAGCAGCGGCGCAGCGTGCCACTGTTTCGCGTCGCTGATGCGCAACGCTGGGTGTCTATATGTTTACTAACCCGATGTGGTTTGATGAAGTGCAAAGAATCGGCTTTATGAAGTGTTCTTCAAAAGCTTATCGTTTGTACACGACTTCTGACCTTGTTGGTCTTATGGCGTTGCTTGTCTTCATGTCTATTTTTGTTGTTCCTTTTTTCTTTACCTTTTGGGTCTCTTTATATTGTTTCATCGGTTCAATTCTGCTGATAGCCATTAGAATTCTGGTTTATTCTCGGGCATGTTCTATTGTTGATAGCAAAGGTTTTAAATTTGATTATAAAAATCGTATAGGCACATGGCTTGAGAACGGAGAGCAAAAAAGCTACTCATATGAAGACTTTAAAAACCAGTAACAGTCAAAATCCACCTGACAAGTTGCTCAAAGAGCGTTTAGGAAAGATCAAACCCATTACATGTCACCCCTCGTTCAATACGGACAGTCAACAAGGCCGAGCACTTCCCTTATTGTCGGCCTTGTCGCCTGCCAGTTGACTCGGTCATTAAGCCGCACAACCAATCGTAGTTTCAGCCCAATGCCGCTAACTCAAGAGTCGCCCGCGAAGCAGCCACCATCATCGCTTTGGCTCTGGGGATTCTGGATCTGCGTCGCCATTGCAACTGCCGCCTTCGTTTTGTCTCTCTACACGCCGTACCCGATCGAGCGCGTTTTCCGCGTCGCGTCGGGGGTGCTGTTCATCGTCGGTGGTTTCCACAACGGTCGGGTCGTCGCTTACAAGTGCTTGACGAGATCGCCGTACAGCACCTTTGCTCCAGACGCACTCACCACTCAGCGTCAGATCGGATGGAGCGCCATCGTTCTGGGCCTGGTTTTCGTAGGAAGCGCATTTGTCGGCCTGTAGTCCCATGCACAGTGGCCTGCTTCCACGGCCTGCTCACCATTACGTTAGACATCAGAAGATGCTCCTCTGCCGAACTCTCAAAACCGTCCGCTGGTTGTCTGTGGCTTTCCTCGGGGCTCTTTCTCATTCATCACTTGCACAAGACGCAACGCTGGAACCCAATCAACCCCCGCTTGATCCAGGCGAAATCCAGATACCGCTGTTCCCACTACCGAAAACCACGGGCATCGGTAAGTATCAGGTCACGATCCGAAACCCTGAAGACCCGGAAGAAAGCCTCCTCGGCGGCTCGGGCGGCCCGATTCTGTACCTTACGGTCGTAGGCCCCAGGATCAGCGAGCCCCAGGCTACCCAAATTCAAACTATTTGGCTCTATGCCAGAGACAAAGGCTCCCAGCCCCCAGCATTCACTCTCTGGAGCAAGACAGGAGTATCCAGCCCGGTTCGCTGTCGGCTTGAGTGGAGCGCACCAAATTACTGCGTCACTGAATGCCAGGACTTCGAGATAGGAGAGAATGGGATGTTCTCAGTCGGAAGCCCGAGGCCACAGCCTTCATGGAAACAATGAGAAATCGAGCTGACGCCGTTCGATTTACCGCTTGGATCACGAAAACGTCCATGCCCCAACGGGCGGTGGATGAGGTCAATCGTCTCCAGTGGTGGTATCGTCCAAACGAGCGCGTTGGGTCAGATTCGAATTCGGAGGTCACCGGGCTGTGGGAATAGCGGTCGTGACGGGCGCAAATCGCGGCATCGGCCTCGAGCTGGTGCGGCGTCTGCATGGCCGGGGCACGAAGGTCGTCGCGGTTTGTCGACAGTCTTCGCCTGCGCTGGATGCATTGGGTGTACGCATCGAAAGTGGCTTTGACGTCGCCGACGCCTTGGCTTGGCCGGCATTGGCGGCGCGTTTTGTGGATGACGAGATTGCGCTGCTGATTCACAACGCGGGCATCGGCCGGTTTCAAGGTCTGGCCGATATGACTCCTCAGGACGTGTTGGCGCAATTGCAGGTGAATGCGCTCGCGCCGCTGTTCCTGACCCGGGACTTGCTGCCACGACTGCGTCGTGGCGCCAAAGTTGTGCTGGTGTCCAGCCGCATGGGGTCGATTGCCGACAACGGCTCGGGCGGCCACTACGGTTACCGGATGAGCAAGGCGGCCTTGAACGCTGCGGGGATGTCGCTGGCGCGGGATTTGCGTTCGCAGGGCATTGCAGTGGTGACGCTGCATCCCGGCGCCGTGCGCACCGGGATGACCGACGGACAAGGCGACATCGATGCAGGCGAATCCGCCGCCGGATTGTTACGCCGCATCGATGAGCTGACAATTGAGACTACGGGGCGCTTCCTGCACGCGAACGGCACGGTGCTGCCATGGTGAGGGCGGATGCTGAAACGAGGCTAAGGTCCCGGACCTTTCCGCGGATGAACAGGAGCCCTTCGCTTGTTGCGTGATGCGCAACGCGGTAAACTGGTTGCATGATCCAGTCTTTCCGACACAAAGGGCTTAAAAGGTTATATGAGTCGGGAAGTGCGGCAGGTATCCAACCCCACCATGCGAAGCGGCTTCGCATGTTGTTAACGGCCTTGGATACGGCCCAGCTTGTCGAGGACATGGACATTCCGGGTTTTCGGCTTCATGCGCTGAAAGGCGACGGACAAAATCGTTGGTCGGTGTGGGTGAATGGAAATTGGCGCATGACTTTTGAATTCAGGGACGGACACGCCTACGTTTTGGACTACGAGGACTATCACTGATGGCCATGCACAATCCGCCCCATCCGGGCGAGTTTATTACTGAGGTCTATCTTGTGCCGAACAATCTGAGCGGACGTGAACTGGCGGTAAAGCTCGGTGTGGCTGCTTCGACCCTGAATCGCATTCTCACCGGTACCAGTGGTATTAGCCCGGAGATGGCATTGCGCCTTTCAAAGGCCCTTGGCCGATCGCCCGAAAGCTGGCTTGCGATGCAATTCAACCACGATCTCTGGCATGCAAAGCAGCGTGTGAAGCTCGGCAATGTTGGAAGAGTCAAACTCACCGCGGCCTGACCACTCATCTGGGCCGCCCTTCAAGGACATATTGCTGTGGTGACGGTGGATGCTGAAGATAAATTTCCGCCGGCGACTTCAGACGAACGCCTGCGGACTTGACGCCGGGCTCAACCAGGACCTTCCGTCACATGCGCCACTACGTCGACTCGCACTTCGCCTCGCCCTATGCCCTGTCGGTCTCATCATCGATCGTTCTCGAGACTGCGCGCGACGTACACGACAGGCTGTTGTCTGCTGCTGCCGTCAGAAGTGGTCCCGCAAATCTGAACAGGGCGATAAGTGGAAACTCCGGGTATAAAGCCGGACCGGCCTCGGTCTGGTAAAAAGGAGTTTTTGATGGTGAAGAAGAAAGCCTCGGGTCGGCGCACGCGCCGCACCCACAACGCGGCGTTCAAGGCCAAGGTGGCGTTGGCGGCGCTGCGCGAAGACCGTACCCTTGCCCAGTTGTGCGAGCAGTTCGAGTTGCACCCGAACCAGATCAGCGAATGGAAGAAGCAGTTGCTTGAACGTGCCGCCGAGGTGTTCGACGGCGGTACTTCGCCAGTGCCGGTGGACCTGGCGCCGCTGCACGCCAAGATCGGCCAGTTGGCGCTGGAGAATGATTTTTTGGAAAGCGCGCTCACCAAAGCGGGATTGCTGAGCGCAAAGCCATGATCGACCGAAACCATGAACTGCCGATCACGCGCCAGGCTCAGTTGCTCAACATCAGCCGGGGGACGGTGTACTACCTGCCTCGGGCCGTGAGTCCGGCCGATCAGGCGCTCATGCGCCGGCTCGACGAACTGCACCTGGAGTACCCCTTCATGGGCGCGCGCATGCTGCGCGATCAATTGAACCGCCAGGGTGTCCATGCCGGACGGCGTCACATCCGATCCCTCATGCTGCGTATGGGGATCGAAGCGCTGGCGCCCCAGCCGGGCACCAGTCAGGCAGCCCCGGGCCACAAGATTCACCCCTATTTGCTGCGCAAACTCACGATCAACCGTGCCAATCAGGTGTGGGCGCTGGATACGACCTACATTCCCATGGCGCGAGGGTTCGTCTACTTGACCGCCGTGGTGGACGTGGCCTCGCGCTGCGTGCTGGCGCACAAGGTGGCGATCACGCTGGAGGCCACCCATGCACGGGAAGTCATCGAGCAGGCCTTTGCCCGCCACGGCACTCCTGAGATCGTCAATACGGACCAGGGCAGCCAGTTCACGGCGGTGGAATTCACCGATGCCGTGCTCGCCCGCGGCTGCAAGCTGTCGATGGACGGGCGCGGGGCCTGGCGTGACAATGTCTTTGTCGAACGCCTGTGGCGCAGTGTGAAATACGAACGGGTGTACCTTAAAGCCTATGACAGCGTGAGCGCGGCCAGAACCGACATTGCCGAGTACCTGGACTGGTACAACACGGGCCGCCCGCATTCGAAGCTGGAGCGCATTACGCCACAGGAAAAGTACTTGGCCGTCTTGCCGCCGTTGAAGCAGGCCGCTTAAGATGAAACCCTCGGTGCGCCCCGAGTTGTCCAATGCGGCCTGGCATTCTCAAGCCATCCACGCCGCCGCAGACAACGCCGCACCGTTCACAACCCACCCGGCGTCCACTTATAAATCGGGGAATACTGTTCAAACAAACGGGGCCACTTCTCACCCCGATGCAAGGAGTGTTTCGCTCTACCAGTTTTTTTGAGAGAACAATGAGGGTATTGCGCGAAGTCAAATCTAACTCTATACGAGGATAATATTATGGTCGCTAGTCCAATGCTGAGAGTATGGCAGTTCAGATTGTTTGCCGGGGTTATCGCCACTGTTCTATCCGTATCGGTACAAGCAGAAGAATGTTCAAATGTCCAATTGACAAAGGAAGAACTTAAAACGCTTAAGAATATTCTCGACGCTGACAAGTCGCTACGGGATATGATCAAAGCAGAAAAGGGATTAAGTGCGCTGAACACTGCGCTTAAGGGAACAATAGAGGGACCGATTAAACTCGCTTTTATATGGAACCAGGGTTCCTTGGCAGGATGGCGTAATGCTAACAAGCAACTCGCGGCAATTCACAAGGATTTGACTTGCGCCTCCATAGTTGAGGTGCAGACTTTCAGGGAATACAGTCAGTGCTTTTGGGACAATTTGGCAATAGCACGAGGATGTAAAGGTTGAAGACTTTGCGACCCACAATCGCAAGCGATTTTAGCTTTTGCGATCCTCTGCTCTTAGGATGGACAATTATTTCTCACTGGGACAAATGAAACCAGCGTCCGATTGGACGCTGTTGGACTTCGCAAATCACAAACTTGGTGGAGACGAGGAGGATCGAACTCCCGACCTTCGCATTGCGAACGCGACGCTCTCCCAGCTGAGCTACGTCCCCGATTTCGGATGCCGGCGTCGTTGCGTTTTTTATCGCGGCGGCAATCTGGCGTTATTATACTGAAAACATTTCCCGAATCCGCTCGCGTTGCCCCATGAACATCACGCCCCCCATCGGTTACGAACAGATTATCCCGCTCTCCAAGGAACACCGGGTGCGGCTGCCGCGCGTGGAGGAGGTACCGCCGGCTTTTCACCGTCTACATGCCATTCCCTTGAGTCTTGCGGAATTCCGGCCCGCGAGTCGCGATTACCCGATTGTATTCGTCAGCGGCGACGCAAAGGAACGTTTCACGACGGTGGCCGTGCTCGGCTTGCAGGGACAGCAGAACCTTTTTGTCATGACGGATGGAAGCTGGGATCGCCGCGCCTATCTTCCGGCTTACGTGCGCCGTTACCCGTTTTGCATGGCGAAGGTGACGATGAACGGCGAAATCCTGCC